>CAYWKR010000161.1:0-5423 GCA_964458785.1 uncultured Bifidobacterium sp.
GGCTTTCTTGACAAATTCCGATTTGAGGGCCATAGCACCGAAACCATCAATTTTACAGTCGATATTATGATCGCGGTCTACCAAACGAATATTCCGCACTTTAGTACCTGCTTTAATGCTCTGAGGCGTACCCTTCACCGGCAGGTTTTTTATGGTGACTACAGTATCTCCATCCTGCAAAATGTTACCATTACAATCTTTTACCACAAAACCGGGATCCTCTACTTCATTGGGATTCCATTCGTGTCCGCATTCGGGACAAACCAATTGCTCGTCCATTTCGTAGGTATACGATGATTTGCATTGCGGACAGGGAGGAAATTCAGCCATATTAACCAATTGAACCGCAAAGCTAAAAAAATTCAGCACGTTTGGGGCATGAACCTCTGAACTTCTTTAAAAACAGTAAACGCTTCCGATACAATCGCGTATTTTATTCACTGCTTTGCACGAACAGGAACAATTGAACTATTTCTGCCCACTATTCCCTACCTTTGTCGGCAGCAGCATTTCCTGTTTAGATTATTTTTTGATATTTCAATTTCACTCCACCCCACGTTTTCTTTCTGCCAATGGTACACCGGGCTTCGTATGGCCGGTGATTTGCCTGTTGCATTCAGAGAACTAATCCATTTATACTAAAACATTTATATACTACATGGCAGACACCTTCGCTAAAAAAGAACTCGAAAAGAAAAAAGCTAAAGCCCGGCTCGAGAAAGAAGAGAAAAAACAACAACGCAAGTTGAATAACAACAAAGGGAAGGGGCTTGAAGACATGATGGCGTATGTAGATGAGTATGGTAATCTGAGTTCTACCCCACCGGATTTAAGCAATAAGGTAGAAATTAATCCGGCTGATATTGTATTGGGCGCGGCTCCACTGGACAAGGAACACGATACCCTGCGAACCGGTTTTGTTGCCTTCTTCGATGAAACAAAGGGTTTTGGCTTTATAACCGACAGTATCAGCAAGGAGAATATTTTTGTTCATAATTCAAACAGTAACCAGCCCTTGAAGAAAGGCAATAAGGTGCGTTTTGAAAAACAAAGCGGTCCTAAAGGATTTGTAGCGATTCAGGTAGAAGTGGTTCGTCAGTAAATTCATCCGAATAAACCCTTTACCGGATATGGAACAGTATCCGTTGCATGGCATGGACTTCAAATACTAAGTGCGTTCAGTTTGCGCTATTCACCCGGTTTTTATGATGGTGTAGGTTGGCATAATGAAGACGTGCGCATGTTTTAGCGCCCGGTATTTGGGCCCTATATCTTTATATACCCCAATCGGTCAACATCAAGAGGCAAAAAAAAATCCCGCCTCTGCGGGATATGTGCCCAGAACAGGAATCGAACCTGCACTTCCTTGCGAAAACCAGATTTTGAGTCTAGCGCGTCTACCAATTCCGCCATCTGGGCCTTTCAAACGAGTTGCAATAATAGGCAAACCACCTTATCTGGCAAAATAAACAAGCCGGGAAATTCTATTTACTTAAAGTCAGGTTCCCAATAATCGTTTATCCAGTTTATAGATAGCATCCTTAACCACATGCAGTTTCTTAAACTGTGCATGATGGGGATTGATCAGAAAATTACTTTCTTCTTCAATCACCGAAGAGGGCACTTTCAAAATCCAAACCTGCTGGTCCTGTAAAAAATGATCCCCGATAAACCGGGTGTACTCCATATCCTGATGCCAGCCTTTTTTTAATTCCCCTGAACCTAAAGTATGGATCTCCTTATCGGGAATATACAATTCCAGTAAACTGAATGATGCTTTATGAAACTCGCTGGTTCTTTTATTCACCATCAGTTCCAGCACAGCCAGCGAAATATGTTCTGTGGCATAAAGCATTGCCTGGCCCACCGAATTCCATCGTCCGCCATATAGCCTGGCCCCTGCACCTTCCAGATCATCTTTAAAGGAAGTTCTTGCCAAACGGTATACAATCATGCCGGAAGTCCGTGTTCTATTCGTCCAATAACATTAATTAATTCCTGCAATCCGGCATAACTATGCAGGTATTCTTTTGGCTTTTTATTGTTCAGTGAAAAAACGCTGCTGTTCAACCACGATTTAAATCCGTCTTTCCCGAATAACTCATTCCCCATGGTAATCAGCTTTTCGGTTAACAGAATTAATTCAATCTGTAAGCCGCTGAAAGCTGAATTTTCCTTCGCATAGCGATGCAGTGTTCGCTCCGAAAGATGCAGAATATCGGCCCATTCGGCAATGGTAAATGGCGCCTTGTCGGCTACTTTCTTAAAATCTTTGAATAAAAAATCTTTTGTCACCACCTGCTTTACCGGTGCTTTTTTAGCTGGTATCCAACTCGCAGCGGGTAGTTTAGATGCACCAGACCGGCTTCCGGCCGGATGTATGTCTTTTGATCCCTGCTTTTTCATGCTCCGACTTTTGTCGTACAAAGCTATGCCATTTTTCAGTATGGTACTTTTTTATCCCTGCTTTTTTCTTACCATGGTGAGAATGGTTGCAATACCTACCAGGGGCTCATCGGTTTCATCCAGAATTTCTACCATCCATTTCACGATGCCCTTGGGAACATCCTCTTCATTCCTCAATTCCTGATCTACTTTTTCTTTACAGGTAAACCGCACAAATACTGATGTGCCGGGATATACCGGTTTGGTAAATCGCAGTTCATCAATTCCATAATTGAGTAGTACCGGATTCATTTCATAACTATCCACAAATAAACCGGCGGCTACACTCATAATAAAGTATCCATGGGCCACCTGATGGGTAAACATGGTTCCTTCGAAATGAGTTTCCCGGTTATGCGCATAAAAATGATCCCCGCTCAGATCGGCAAAACGATCAATATCTTCCGGGGTAATCAGCCGTTTATCTGTAATGATCTGATCACCTATGACCAACTCTTCAAAACATTTCCTGAACGGATGTTTGCCGGGATCTTTTCCCTGCGCTCCCTGCTGATACTGTTGTGTAATTTCTGTCAGCATGGTCGGGCTACCCTGAATGGCAGTACGTTGCATATAATGCATCACCCCGCGGATACCTCCCATCTCTTCACCTCCACCGGCTCTTCCCGGACCGCCATGTACCAGCATAGGCATAGGCGAACCATGTCCTGTACTTTCTTTAGCACAATCGTTATTCAACACCATCACACGACCATGCATGGATGCGGCACCCAATACATATTCCCTGGCTATTTCAGAATTTGCCGTTACGATACTGCTTACTAAGGATCCTTTCCCTAAACGAACCAGATCAATAGCTTCTGCCGTGTCCCGATAAGGCATTAAGGTAGAAACAGGTCCAAATGCCTCTACTTCATGACATACTTTTTGTTCGAACGGATGTTCGTTCAGGAATACCAAAGGACTCATAAAAGCGCCCTTCTCTTTATCTGCACCGGTTACCGTAAAATCGTTCAACGAACCAATCACCAGTTTTTGGGTAGCCTGAAGCAGCTCTACTTTTTTCAACACATCCTGTCGTTGCGAAATACCAGCCAAAGGCCCCATACGAACACCTTCCACCGAAGGGTCCCCGATCGAAGTTCCTTTCAGTCGCTGTCCCAGAGCAATCGTCACAGCTTCCAGTTGTTGTTCGGGCACCAGAATACGCCGGATGGCCGTACACTTCTGACCGGCCTTGGTAGTCATTTCACGACTCACTTCCTTAATAAACCAATCAAATTCGGGCATCCCCGGCTGCACATCCACTCCCAATACACAGGCATTCAGCGAATCCGCTTCCATGGTAAAAGGAACGGCTTCTTCAATCAGGCGCGGATGCGATTTCAACATCTTACCGGTTTCGGCGCTTCCGGTAAACGTAACCACATCCTGATTCTGTACATGATCGAGTATACCTCTTGCAGAACCACAAATTAACTGGAGCGAACCTTCCGGCAGAATTCCCGATGCAATAATTTCTTTAAATACGGCTTCGGTCAGATACGAAGTAAGGGTAGCCGGCTTCACAATGGCAGGTACCCCGGCCAGCAAATTCACAGCTATTTTCTCTAACATCCCCCATACCGGAAAATTGAAGGCATTGATATGAATGGCAACTCCATCCATGGGAACCAAAATATGTTGCCCTATAAAACTACCCCCTTTGGATAATTTGGCTACAGGACCTTCCACATGAAAGGGTTGATCGGGGAACTGCCTCCTGAGACTGGCATAGGTAAACAAATTACCAATACCTCCTTCAATATCTACCCACGAATCGCTTTTTGTGGCACCGGTAAAGGCGCTGATCCGATAAAATAATTCTTTCTTCGATTGCAGGTGCATAGCCAATGCCTTCAGCATTAATCCACGTTCACGGAAGGTCATTTTACGTAATGCGCGGTTTCCTTTTGTCCGGGCATAATGCATCATGGATTCAAAGTGAAGTCCTTCGGAACCTGCTGTATAGATGGGTTCACCCGTAATGGCGTTATACAATAGTTCGCCGGTTGCCGGCGCCGGAACCCAGCGTCCCTCTGCATAATTTTCAAGTGCCTGTACCTTCATCGTATGATTTTTAGTGTTGGAAAAACTTATCCCTTGCCTTCATATTTTTTTCTACGGAAAAACAACCAGCCACTGGCAAAGAAGATGACCAATGCAACCGGCACACCGATATTAAGCAGTTGCCATGCCAGCCGTTCCTTTTTAACCCGGGCCAGATCCAGCAAACGAAGCTTCACATCTTTGTTTCTGGCTTCCAGTAAGCTATGCTTATCGGTCATATACTCGAGTGCATTCAACAAAAAGGTTTTATTGGCAAAGAGTTGTTCCGTGTACTTATAATAACCACATTCCAGAGGACCTCTGGAGCGGGAAACATCATTTAAAAACACATTGGCATCGGAGACCACCAGCATGGCATTTTCGCGTTCACATTTCTCAAGAAATTGTTTGTGAAGCGAATCGCTGTATACCGATAAAAATTGCGGGTCAAGCCGATTCGTATAGATACTTCGGAATGAACCTTCCATGAGCACCGCCATTGGAATATTTTTTTCGCGGAACATGTCGGCACGGGGACGAAATTGCAACGACGATAAACTGACACGCACCGGGGAAGGAATCCGGCGACTCCGGTTCGAAGATGTCAACAAAATCTGTTTCCGGATCTCGGGATTGGCAATAGTATCTATACTGCTGGCAAACAGAAACATCACCGCATCGAGATTATTGACCACCGGATGTTTAGAGGATGGCGTACTATACGGAAAATACGGAAAGGGAAGAAGTCGTATATCCGGCTGATCGCCATTCATTCCCACCGTTAATGCCAGTGGATTTACCTGCTGATAGTCTTCTATAAAATCGGGATTGATGCGCACTCCGTAATTGAACAGCATATCTTCCAGATTCAGGTTATAATCGGTAGCTAACGCGGCACTGCTGTGTTGAAGTGAATCGATATCGAATTG
>CAYWKR010000162.1:0-5417 GCA_964458785.1 uncultured Bifidobacterium sp.
GCTGCTGCACAAAAAAATATTCCTATAGTTTGTCCGGGCTGGGAAGACAGCACCATGGGTAACATTTTTGCATCGTACGTGATAAAAAATGAATTAGCAGCTACCACGATGAAAAGTGGAATTGAGTATATGGTTTGGCTGGCTGACTGGTATAGAAAGAACAGCTCGGGGAAAGGTGTTGGATTCTTCCAGATCGGAGGGGGGATTGCCGGCGATTTTCCGATCTGCGTAGTACCTATGATGTATCAGGATCTGGAGTGGCATGATGTACCGTTCTGGAGTTATTTCTGTCAGATTTCCGATTCAACAACCTCCTATGGGTCTTACAGTGGTGCCGTTCCCAACGAAAAAATTACCTGGGGAAAACTGGATATTCATACCCCCAAATTCATTGTGGAAAGTGATGCTACAATAGTTGCACCGCTGATCTTTGCATGGATACTCGGGCAATAGTGGAAATAGCAAATGGATTTTTTGCAGAAATGAATTCTGCCATTATATTTGCACTCCCATCGCAGTTCTTATTTTAATATTATAGTAAGCACATACTTCATGCGGAAGTAGCTCATTTGGTAGAGCACGACCTTGCCAAGGTCGGGGTGGCCGGTTCGAGCCCGGTCTTCCGCTCACTAATCCATTCGTTCCGGATGGATTTTTCGTTTCAGGAAGGTGCATACCCTGGTGGTGAAATTGGTAGACACGCAGGACTTAAAATCCTGTGGACAGCAATGTTCGTGCGGGTTCAAGTCCCGCCTGGGGTACAAAAAAGCCGGTTTTTTAGCTCATACCCACGTGCTGAAATTGGTAGACAGGCTAGATTCAGGATCTAGTGTTGAAGGACGTGGGGGTTCGAGTCCCCCCGTGGGTACAAAAAATCAGAATGCGAAACACGGTAAGAGCGACGTTTCAAACTCTGATTTTTTTTTGATCTTTCCATAGCCACATACCAGAATTACCGTTCACAGGTTTTCCATTCTCATTACTGTTCAGAATTTTATCAATACATGTACCAGGTTCGCACATTGTCAACTCATGGGTTATGAAATGGTATTGGATCCTTTTTATAGTATTGATTTCCTGCCAGGAAAGTAAAAAACAGGAAAAAAGAAATGAAGCGAAGTATTCGAAAGATTCGGTTGAATATTCTATCGCCAGTTTTTTAAACGACCCATATATTCCCTCCTGCATTAAAGATTTGTATACACATAAATTGAATCCCAATGAAAATGATTCGTGTGCCTTTCAATTGATTGATAGTTTGTATTCCAGAGACCGCCTCAGACAACCCTATTACTTTCTTACCCTTACCAGAACATTTGAAGCGGCTGATGCTTCCTATTCAGAAGCGGTGTGTCAGCTATCCATGGAATATATACTGAATAACACCGCTGAATTCCTGGATCAGTTTTTATACAACGAAAATCTAACCCGCCATGATCTGGAAATGTGGGCGGATAATACCATGATGGAATTAATTGATTTTGCTGATGGCGATGGTGATAAGGCAGTAACATCCTATATCAACAGGTTGAAACAGAAGTCGGATCACCTGAATAATCAACAGAAACTGGAATTAAACGACTTGATCCGCTATATGAATCAATACAAGCCATGAACGGCAGTCCAGGGACTTTATTTGACCTGATATTAAATGCCTTGTAATGGTTATTGAACGTTGATCGTTGATAGTAGAATGACAGGTGGCTGGCCTGAAAACCTTATGGCGTATGAATCACATATCGGGTGGCGGAAAAATCCTGAAATACATTCAGCATACTATCGATGTACTGATCGTACCCAATTTGCTGAGCACTGATTTCACTATGCCGGGTGATGGAATCGTACTGAAGCTGCTGGGTATTATCCAGAGCTAAAAACTCATACACTATTTCTTTTTGTCTTTTAGTACTGCAATAGGAAATGGAATCGTACAATTTCTTACGTAATTGCCTGGCTATTACTTCGGCCAGATCAAAATGTCGCTGCTCGTGATTCAGAATATAGGTGGAGGTTGTTTGCGACCATGAAGCCATTGGATTAAAAAGGTTGCGTATTTCAAATACAATACTATCATTATTCGATCGGGCACTGAATTCAATGGTATGACTGCAGTAGGCCGCAGCTTCGGAAAAAGAACGGGAAGAATCGCCTGTTTCGGAAGCCGCTGTACTAATATGATTTTTATCGATCACCTTTTGGTCTCTTTTTCCTTTGAAATCCCTCCATTCAAGTTTACGTTCAATGCTCCAAAGAATTTTATCATCCGGTTTTATCAGGGATGTGGAGCCGACAAACAGGGTCAGTAATGCGAGCAGGTGAATCAACTTCATACCGTTTTAGTTCTTCAGGATGCGTCCTTTGAGTTTATGTTTATTTTTCGTTTGATGAAGACTCCGGCTGGCTGCATCGGAAATGATACTGATATTGCCATCCACTTCCAGCATGGCCAGGGTAACCTGTGCAATTTCCAGAACCCCGTGTTCACGCACAGCAGCTTCCAGTTCTTCTATACTGATGGATGTAGCTTCTAAATTATGAGCCTGCACTGTTCCATCGTAAATCAGCACAACAGCTTTTCCCTGAATAAATTCACTTACTTTCTGATTTTTAAGAAAAAGTCGTTTCAAAAGAAAATTAGTGGTAAAAAGTGCCAGAGCCGCCAGTAGTCCGCCTCCCAGATCGGTATGATCACCGACCATGGCATTCTGAACACTATTGCTGATCAGTAAAATAAAAACAAGATCAATAACCGATAATTGTGCGAGTTCCTTCTTTCCGAACAAGCGGATGGCAATGACGATAAAGAGATAAACCGCAACGGATCGCCAGATAATTTCGTTGTATTCCTTAAAGAGGGATTGTAACATAATCAGTTTTCGTTGAATCGTTGCCTCAATTCCCTTTTCATTTTATTGGAAGGAATATCGTATTCATACGAAAGTAATACACTTTGTAAATGTACATTATGATCGCTGTGATAGTCGGGTTGGTATAAATATTCCAAAGCCAGTATGCTATGATAACCGGGGTTAAATTCAATACCACTGATGCAAGCCAGCCGTTTGATCTGGAGATGTTGATTTTTATACTGTGAATATTCTTCAAACGATCCATACGCCATCAGGTGTAAGGGCAGTTTGTGACGAATATTGATGCGGTTTCTCCAGTAGTTCACCGGACTCATACTAATGGATTCGGAGGGCAAATCGTTCAGATGACGCGTGGAGGTAAGCAATTTCCGTTCGTTGAAATAGGCAGAACGGACTCCAATGGTAAAATGCTGTCTCCGAAAGCGATATTGAAGTCCGCCTTCATAACGATACAGATTATTCTGATGATTATCCACCACCCGAAATTGTAGGTCAGGGAACCAATGCGTGGTGAACTGATACCGGGCTTGCACATAATAATACGATCCTTCAAAACCGGATACCAGTTGTTGGGTCCGACAAACATATTGTGCTCCCAATTGCAGATGGTTACTAGCCGGGTAATTGACTTTCAATCCAAACCATTGCTGATAATCATCGTGATACGATTTCACAGGATGACTTTGCATCGCCGGGCTGATAAATAAAAGGAGTATCATCAGAAATATCCATTGCGGCTTCATACAGGGGTATTCATTTTACAGAAATTCCATCCCATCTCAAAATCAGAGGTTCCATAAATCATAGAGGATATATCAGGGTTCATTCTATGGAATGATTCTGGATGGATTGGAAATTGAAAATACAACGATAAAAAAAGCCACCCAAATTGGATGGCTTTACTATCTGAACGAGATGTTATTAGCGGGCTTTTTTCTTGGAACCGTAGAAGTAATTTCCGGCAGGGCCTTTGAGTGATGGACTACCCAAACGATCCATACAGCAACGGAATCCTACAGTACAACTGGTATGATTTCCCTGCATGAAGCGACGGGTACCCGGACTCATCCAATAGGCACGGTCGTTCCAGCTACCCCCTTTAATTACATGGGCGTTATCGTTAATTAAAGTGGTTTTGGCGTAATCGTACACCGCTGTGCTTAACGAATCCCCATCAAGGTAGTTAATCATATCGGCACCACGATACTGTGCATATTTATCGGCCAGTTCTTCTTTAGTTACCGGACGACGTACCAGACGGCCTAAACTGTCTTTTTCTTCAATGGTAAAATCATCAAGCGTTTTGTATACTTCAAAATTATTACCGCGATATGGCATAAAGTCTTCGGCATCAGAAATAGTATTCGGGCGATAAACGTCTAAAACCCATTCGCTCACATTTCCAGCCATATTGTATAATCCAAAGGCATTGGGTTTGTATGAATACACTTCGGCAGGGCGATCTGCATTATCGTTTAATCCACCGGCCACACCCATCTGGTCACCACCCCCACGCTTAAAGTTGCCTAATTGCATACCCTGATAGGCGTTGCGTTCACCGGCACGGGTAGAAAGGTTATCACCCCAGGGGTACACCTGACGGTCGGTTACCACTTCTTCTCCACGACGACGTTTGCTATCGGGTTCCGGATTCCGGCCTTTGTAGGCTAAAGCGGCATATTCCCATTCGGCTTCCGTAGGCAGACGATAATCGGCTGTAAGAATACCATCTTCGTAGCGAACATTTCTTTTCTTGGTACCCGTTGGGTCGATATCTCTTTTCTTGATTCCGGCTAATCCTTCGTATTGACCAGCCACATAGGTTTTTACATTGAAGTTATCTTCAGAAACCTGATATGGGTTCTTTTTAAGATATCCGCGTTGAATCAGGATCAATTCATTCACACGGTCAGTTCTCCATTTACAGTACTGGTTCGCCTGATCCCAGGTTACGCCCACCACCGGATAATTGTTGTAAGCAGCGTGACGGAAGTACATTTCAACCATCGGTTCGTTGAACTGCAATGCTTTTCGCCAGCAGGTAGTATCCGGAAGGGTTTTGTTAATCAGTTCAGGATAATCCGAACCATAGGTACGGGTCATCCAGTATACAAATTCACGATATTGAAGATTAGACACTTCGGTTTCATCCATGAAGAAGGAAGAAACAGAAACCGTACGGGGGACATTGTTGTTTTCGTACGTTAAGTCCTCCTCGGTTTGTCCCATGGTGAACCGGCCCCCTTCTACAAAGGCCAATCCCGGACCAATGTACTGACCTTCATATTTAGGTACATCGAAACCACCGAACTTCGAATCGTTAAAACTCCATCCGGTTTTTGATGAAACTAAATTGCTGGATTTTTTTCCTCCGCATGACGACAACACCACGGCTCCTGCCAGAACGAGCAATCCATTTAATCCTAATAATCTTTTCATATTAATTATTATCATGTTTAAGTGTAAGCGCAAATATAAATTTAATTTTCAGTAATGCAAATCAAAGTTCAAGATTAAATCAAAGCATGGAAAAATGCAATTTTCACC
>CAYWKR010000163.1:0-5408 GCA_964458785.1 uncultured Bifidobacterium sp.
AGTAGCCAATGCCAAAGCACTGGAAAACGCCTTCCTGAAAAGAGATTACGATTTGGTTTCCGGCGGAACCGACAATCATCTGCTGCTGATTGATCTCAGGAATAAAAATATCAGCGGGAAGAAAGCCGAAAATACCCTGGTGAAAGCCCATATTACCCTGAATAAAAATATGGTTCCCTTTGATGATAAATCGCCCTTTATCACGTCCGGAATCCGGGTGGGTGTACCTGCTATTACTACCCGTGGTATGAAGGAAGAAGATATGGATGCCGTTGCCGGATGGATCGACCGCATCCTGCAGGATTGCGAAAATGAATCGAATATCCTGTCGGTTAAGAACGAGATTAATGAATTCATGAATCGCTTCCCGCTCTATCCGGGCTGGTCGGTGCAATAAGAAAATAATACATGCTTTATCCCGGCGAGATTAACCGTTTAAAAATTATGCGATCAGAAGCAGAAGGCCTGTACCTTGCCGACAAGGTAGGGAACGAAGTATTGCTTCCAAAAGATCGCTGCGATTCGCATTTTAAAATTGGCGATCTGGTTGAAGTATTTGTTTACTACGATAAGGAACGAAAACTTACCTGTACCACCCGGGAGCCTTTGATTACCGCCGGTGAATTTGCTCTGCTGAACGTTATCCGCATCGAAGCGCATGGTGTTTTACTTGAAGCCGGCATGGAAGAACCTTTATTGCTGCCTCAGACTGAACTATCGAAACCAACCGAACCCAGAAGTCAACTGATGGTGTTTGCCTGGTTCGATGATGCTACCAAACAAGTACTGGCCTCTTCAAAAATCAATAAATACCTCGAACTGAAACATCCGGAAGTAGAAGAACGCGAAGAGGTGGATATTCTTGTTTTCGAAGAAACCTTTCTCGGGTATAATGTGATAGTAAATAACCGGTTTAAAGGACTGGTGTATAAAAACGAAACCTTTCGTCCATTGCATATCGGCGATCGCATGACCGCTTATGTAAAAAAAATCCGCGACGATCAGGCACTCGATATTTCCCTTCAAAAACCCGGTATCATGCATCTGGCCGACACCAGCGATCAGATTTTACATTACCTGAAACATCATGATGGTAAATTGGAATTGAACGATAACAGTTCGCCGGAAGCGATTTATCAAACCCTGCAAATGAGTAAAAAAGCATTTAAAAAATCAGTAGGTATTCTCTATCGCCAACGAATGATACGACTCGAGAACGATGCTATTTATCTGAATACCTGATCATCCCGTTCTTCCATCCAAGGTTAATACCCTTCTATTTTAAGAACTCGCATTCCATAGTCTTCCGCCCTGCCCTGATCCGGAATGTTCAGAACAATACCCTCTCCGGGTACCGATTCCCAGGACAGGTCCTGCTCATCACCCAGAAAATGAATTCGTGCCCGGTGACCACACTGTATTTTTTTTAATGCGATCTGCGACGGCTGATTTCCTTCCACAAAAACATAAACCGTCTCTCCACTTTTCGAACGGGTATATCGTATATCATCCCCTTCTCCATACACGTCAAACATACGGGTACTATAAATCGCTTCCCCATTTCGTTGCAGCCAGCGGCCTAATACCTCTAAGCGCTGCATGGCGGTATCACCCAGTGTGCCATCCGGTCCCGGACCAATATTCAGTAAAAAATTTCCACCCTTACTCACAACATCCACTATTTTTTTTATCAATTCACCGGCTGGTTTATAGCGGTCGCCGGGTACAAAACTCCAACTGCTTGCCATGGTCATACACGTCTCCCATGGATACGGCAAACCAGTTTCGGGTATATGTTGCTCAGGGGTCAGGTAATTCTGATAAGGGCCTTCCACATCACGATCCACCACCAGTATGCGGGGTTGCTTTTCCCTCACCTGTTTCACCAGCGAATCCATTCGTATATCCTGGCTCTGCGGGTTGCGCGCAAAACGACTTCCTTCATATTCTTCCAGTAATGCCTTTTCAATTTCCTTATTCGTTTTTATTCGCACCCAACCGCCATCCAGCCATAAAATATCCATCGGTCCATAGTCGCTCATCAGTTCTAAAATCTGATGCTGTGTATAGTCGACAAACTGTTGCCAGCGACCGGGGTATTTGGAAATCGAATAATTACAATTCCGGTCGGCCGGTGGAAATTTCTTCCACCAGTAATAATCACTATGCCAGTCGGGTTTACTAAAGTAAGCGCCTGTCCATAAACCCTCCTGCCGGAAGGCATCGAATAGTTCTTTGGCGATATTCTTTTTGGGATGTGTTGAAAACGGACAAGCAGGTGACGTAATTTTATAGTCGCTGTACCGCGTATCGAACATGCAAAATCCATCGTGATGTTTGGTGGTAAAAACCACGTATCGCATTCCTCCGGCCTTCGCCGCCCTGGCCCATGCTTCCGGATTAAACTGTAGCGGATTAAATGTACCAGACAGTTTTTCATACGCATCCACATACGTCTGGTACGTGGTACCATGTATTGATTTTTGTGCGCCGGTGGCCCACGATAAATCTTCCGGACAAATACTCCAACTCTCTACTACACCCCACTGACTATAAGGCCCCCAATGCATTAATAAGCCAAATTTCAAATCCTTCCATTCTTCCAATCGTTCCGTAATCACAGGATCCGGATCAGGTATATATCGCATCGATTGTGCTTTCAGGGTTACCCCCCAACCCAACACGATAAAAACAATCCAGAGTTTTTTTGTTATCGTAGTTGCATGCATGATTCATTTTTTACTATTCGCAACAAGATAATTCAGTGGTGCATTTTTTGTAGTAAATAAATTCTCCATAGTTTATACCCGTTCTATGGAATTGTATTTTTTGTGGTACCCCGTCCTGTTTCCATTGGCCCCATCATCCGTTTCGGGGACCCGCCCGCTTATCTTTTCTTCAAAGCAAAAAGGAGGCAGATGTTATTTCATCATTCGCTTCGTGTGCATCGTTGGCACCACTTTCTTCCAACCTTTTTCCTCTTATTTTTCCTGTGGCTGTACCGATGCATACATAGCCTCAATAATGGCCACTACATCGCGACCCTCCCGGGCATTGGTCATAATATTTCCTTTCCCGTTCAGGGTATCAATTACATTCGCTATTACCCGGTCGTGATTACTCATACTTCCCTGATAGGCTCCGTAATCGTTTGGCTTTCCACCCAGTACTATATCCGGCAAACGTTCTTCCTGTAAATGCTGATACTCGATGGTATTCAGGTATTGTCCACCTATTTTCAGGGTTCCTTTCTCCGCTAAAATTGTAATAGCCCCTTCCATATTCTTTTCATAACTACTCACCGACGCATTAAAACTAACCAGAGCCCCCGAAGCCGTTTCCATAATAAAACATCCATTATCGGCAATCTCGGTATAGGGATGATTGAATGCCCGCAGTTCACCATGCAATACCTTCACCATGCCAAAGAGGTAGTAGAGGATATCTACAAAATGACTGAATTGTGTAAACAAAATACCTCCATCCCGCTTCCGCTTTCCACGCCATGCACTGTTCAGGTAATACGATTCATTCCGGTTCCAGAAACAATTCACCTGTATCAGAAAAACCCTTCCCAGTGTTCCTTTCTCCAGCAATTGACGAACCTGTTGCACCGGCTCGTTATACCGGTTTTGCTTCACCACAAATACCGAACGCTGATAGTTCCCGGAGGCATCTATCATGGCCTGACATTCTTCTGTACTCAGGGCCATAGGTTTTTCACATACCACATGCCGGCCAGCTTTCAGGGCCTGTATGGTATGCGGCGCATGACAATCGTTCGGGGTACAAACACATAATACATCAAAAGAAACCTCCTGCAGCAGGACAGTCAAATCATCGTACCACAACACCCCTTCCGGCAAAGTATCTTTTGCTACTTCCACACCGGGCAATTCGCAAATGGCACTCAGTTCACCATACGGATGTTCCAGTATTCGCTGGGCATGTCGTTGTCCAATATGACCATATCCCACAATAGCAAATGATATCTTCTTCATCGGCAGCGTATCAGTTGTTCTTCATTATTCAGCAATACTAAGCCTTCTGATAATAATATCCGAATTGCCTGCCATACCAACGGGGGTGAACCCAATTCGCCTGAACTGCATAGTTTTTTTACATCCACTGATTTTCCGGTTTGCAATTTTTTCAATAGCTCTTTATACACCCATTCCACTCCATGCTTCTCGGCAGCACCTCTCTTCAAACAATAATCGCAGTGGCCACAGGGTGCACTTCGTTCTTCCCCGAAATACTGCAATAAAAAAATCATCCTGCACTGATGCTCTTGTGTTGCCAGTGCACTTATTTGTTCCACACGATGGGTATAGCGTTCCTTTAGTATGGCAGTCAGCGATTCATTCGTTTTCAATTCTCTGGCGTCTAACCGGTGGTGGTGATACAGAATAAAAGGAAGATCACTGGCTTCCCGGTACACAATCAGATTTAGTTGACGTAAGTGCTTCAGGATATGCCGTATATAATCACTGCTGGCTCCGGCATGCCTGGCAATCTGCCATTCCCGAACCGGCACCTCTTCATTCCATAAACCACCATACAAACGAAGCACCATGTTTAATATTTCAAAAAGTTCGGGAAAATGATTTTCCAGATTTTCCAGATCGTCCCTGCTGGCAAGCACCTGAATTCTGGAGGGCAGATAAACACCATCTCCTACCGTCCAGTATCCTTGCTGCTCGAGGAGTTGCAATACACTTAATACTTCCTGAATAGTAAATCCAAAACGACGGGCAAACTCCGGAATATCTATATCAAATCGCTGTCCTTCACCTTCATGCAAAGGCAATTCAAAATAGTAGGCCAGCGATTCGTACACCGATTGAATGGTTGATACCGGAGGATATTTTAATTCAATGCCCTTTTTCAGTAGCTCTATATCCCGGGGTTGATACAACACCGTGGCTCTTGCTTCTGTTCCATCCCGGCCGGCTCTTCCTGCTTCCTGATACCAGCCTTCCGGAGTATCGGGAATATCGTAATGTATCACCTGCTTCACATCCGGTTTATCGATACCCATACCAAAGGCATTGGTACATACCATTACCTGAATCGCATTGTTCATCCACCACTCCTGCTTCCGCGTTCGTTCTTCCATTGGTAGTCCGGCATGATAGAAATCGGCCTTCCATCCTTCGGCCCGCAGCCAGTCACTGATCTCACGTGTATTTCGACGGCTCCGGCAATATACCATAGCCGGAGAGGACCATTGCTTCAAGGCTTCCCGTAGTGCCAGCATCTTATCATTCACCTGAAGAAAGGATAACGATAAATTAGAACGATAAAAGGTATCAAAAAAAATCCGATGGTTCCATAAGGTCAGCTTTTCAATAATATCGTGCTGAACCTCCGGAGTAGCGGTAGCACTCAGGGCCAGTACAGGAATC
>CAYWKR010000164.1:0-5369 GCA_964458785.1 uncultured Bifidobacterium sp.
CTTGTGCTGTTTCGCTGTTCGAAAACCCAATCACGGTAGCAGGAATAAACAACATGGCCTGGGCAAAGATGATAGGCATTACCCCTGCACTGTTTACTTTAATAGGAATAAAATCGCGGGCATTGGACAAGTCGCTGGCAGAAGTAGCCCCTACAATACGACGGGCATAATTCAACGGAATACGACGCGTTCCCTGTACCAGCAGAATGATAGCCATAACCACCAGTACCATAATAGCAATCTCGATCAGGAAAATCAGTAAACCACCACCAGCGGCTTGTGTTTTAGCTTCAAATTCCTGAACCAGGGCATGAGGCAGACGGGCGATGATACCGGCGGAAATGATGAGGGAGGTTCCGTTTCCGATTCCCTTATCGGTAATTTTTTCACCAAGCCACATCACGAACAAAGTACCTGTAGTAAGAATAACCACGGTTGAAAGCATCCAGCCGAAACTATCGTTCATGATGGCATTGGCATTCTGACTTCTGAGATAGGTAATATATCCAATTGCCTGAAAAAGGGTCACTCCCACAGTCAGGTACCGGGTGTATAAGTTAATCGTTCTGCGTCCGCTATCTTCCTTCGACATTTTTTGCAATTGCGGAATGGCAATCTGGGCTAATTGCATGGCAATACTGGCCGAGATATAGGGCATGATACCCAATGCAAAAATGGATGCTTTGTTAAAAGCACCTCCGGCAAACATATTGAATAATCCCAGCAGACCGTTTTGTCCGGTATTGGAACTCAGGTCGTTCGGGTTAATTCCGGGCAAAACCACATGGCAACCCACGCGGTAAATCAACAACAGGGTAATCGTAAAAATGATCCGATTACGCAGTTCTTCTATACTCCAGATATTCTTTAATGTAGTAATAATTTTTTTCATTCTGCTGCTGTGTTCAAGTTTTGGGGTCGAAAATTAAATATTATTATGAGTATTCAACCCTTTTTCTGTTATTCTTTTGGGAGTATGCCCTTTTAACGGAGAATATCAGGAAACAATTTCCAAGGTACCTCCTGCAGCTTCGATGGCTTGCTTTGCCTTTTCTGAAGCAGCATTCACTTTAAAGGTCAGTTTGCTTTTCAATTCACCGTGTCCCAAAATTTTAATCAGGTCGGTACGATTCAGCAAACCGGTTACATATAAAGTTTCCGGAGAAATTTCCTGTAATTCGTAGCGTTGAGCCAGATCATCGATCTGACCAAGATTCAATACTTTATAATCCACGCGGTTAATATTCTTAAATCCGCGTTTTGGCAAACGACGTTGTAAAGGCATCTGACCTCCTTCGTTTCCGCGACGGCGGTTATAACCTGCGCGCGACTGAGCTCCTTTATTCCCTTTGGTGGAGGTACCGCCTTTACCAGACGCGTTTCCTCTTCCCAAACGTTTTCCTTCGCGATGCGTTGCACCATCTGCCGGTTTCAGGGTATGTAAATTCATGATGTTCTTATTTTTCTGTTTTTACCAAATGTTCTACCTTCTTAATCATACCCAGGATTTGTGGAGTCGCTTCCAGTTCGCGGGATTGACTGATTTTTTTCAACCCAAGGGCCAGCAAAGTCGCCTTTTGACGCTTGTTGCGATCGATGGCACTCTTTACCTGTGTTACTTTTATCTTGCTCATATTCGTTGTTCTCGATTTATGAATGACGGAATTATCCGTTGAATACTGTTTTCAGACTGATATTACGGTCTTTGGCGAATTGAATAGGTTCGCGCATCTGGGCCAGAGCCGTGATGGTGGCTTTCACCACATTATGCGGATTGGCTGAACCCAGTGATTTGGCCAACACGTCGGTAATTCCGGCGCTTTCCAGAACAGCACGCATGCTTCCTCCTGCAATTACCCCGGTACCATGTGAGGCAGGCTTAATCATTACTTTGGCAGCTCCTGATTTCGCCAGAATTTCGTGCGGAACGGTACCATGCAAAACCGGAACTTTAATCAGATTTTTCTTTGCATCGTCTATTCCTTTCTGTATGGCCATTTGAACCTCCTTGGCTTTACCGAGACCGTGACCAATAACACCATTTCCGTTACCCACTACTACCAGTGCAGAAAAACTAAATGTTCTTCCTCCCTTGGTGGTTTTTACCACACGGTTAATGGCCACTACTTTGTCGTGCAATTCCAGATCGCCTGACCTTACTGAATTTCTTTCTGTTTTAGACATATTCTTTTATTGAGAATTCGTTTAATAATTTAATGACGCATCAGAACTGCAGTCCACCTTCACGGGCACCATCAGCTACCGCTTTCACACGGCCGTGATACAAATATCCACCCCGGTCGAATACACAGTTACTGATTCCTTTTGCCAGCGCAGCGGCAGCAATTGCTTTACCAACACGCTGAGCCACTTCCACCTTGGTTCCGCTGGTATCAAATCCTTTGGTTCGGCTATTGGCTGAAACCAGGGTTTTTCCGGATACATCATCAATAATCTGACAATAGATGGCGGCATTACTGCGGAAAACCGATAAACGGGGGCGACTGGCCGTACCGCTGATTTTCTTACGGATTCTCCATTTCAGTTTCTGTCTTCTAACTACTTTAACGTCCATAGTTTTTTAATTTTTCTGAAAATGACTGGTAACCATTTTCGGTTTAATAATTTTTTACTTACCGGCGGCTTTACCTGCTTTACGACGGATATATTCATCGATATATTTCACCCCTTTTCCTTTGTAAGGCTCAGGCTTACGCAGACTGCGGATTTTAGCAGCTACCTGTCCAAGCAATTGCTTATCGGAACCTTCCAGTGTGATGGTTGGATTGCTTCCTTTCAGGGTTTCGGTATTCAGTTTCAATTCTTTGGGGATCTCCATAATGATATTGTGAGAATATCCTAAAGCCAGATCCAGGATATTACCCTGATTCGCTGCTTTGAACCCCACACCCACCAGTTCCAGTTTTTTACTGAAACCATCAGTTACTCCTTTAATCATATTGGCCACCAAAGCGCGGTATAATCCGTGTTGCGCACGATGCTGGATCTGATCACTCGGACGATTGATCTGCACCTGATTATCGCTTACTTCAAGGGTGATATCAGGATTCATCACCTGACGAAGTTCACCTTTGGGGCCTTTCACCACCACTTCATTGCCAGCCTGTACCGTAATAGTTACTCCGGCTGGTACTTCAATTGGTTTTTTTCCTATTCTTGACATACATTTCTTTTTTTCCGTGTGTTGCGTAAGCCTCAGGCTGCAATTCCGGTATTGAAAAATTGATTATTAATAAATGTGGCACAGTACTTCTCCGCCCACGTTACCTGCTTTTGCTTCCTTATCGGTCATTACTCCTTTAGAAGTGGAGAGGATGGCAATTCCGAGACCATTCTGTACCCTGCGGATTTCAGAAGGTTTGGCATACTGACGTAAACCCGGACGACTGATGCGCTCGAGACCACGAATGGCAGGCACTTTAGTCTGTGCATCATATTTCAATGCTATTTTAATGATGCCCTGCTTGTTATCGTCTTCAAATTTATACTTAGCTATATACCCTTTTTTATAAAGGATTTCGGTCATGCTTTTTTTCAGATTCGAAGCAGGAATACTAACGATGCGATGTCCGGCCATTTGCGCGTTGCGGATACGGGTGAGGAAATCGGCTATTGGATCTGTTACCATTTTTTATACGGTTTAGGATGTTCTTGATTTTAAAATTACCAGCTGGCTTTACGTACACCAGGAATGAGACCATTCAGGGCCATTTCACGGAACTGAATACGTGAAATTCCGAAATAACGAATATACCCTTTGCCACGTCCGGTGAGTTTGCAACGGTTTTTCAGTCGCACCGGTGAAGCATTCTTTGGAAGCAGATCCAAAGCTTCATAATCGCCGGCTTTCTTAAGCGCAGCTCTTTTCTCGGCATAATGAGCTACCATTTTTTCGCGTTTACGCTGGCGGGCTTTTACTGATTCTTTAGCCATAATAAATATGCTTAGTTATTTTTTGTATTAAGGTTTTTGAATGGCATTCCCAATTCGCGAAGCAGTTCGTAGGCTTCTTCGTTGGTACGGGCTGTGGTCACGAAAGTGATATCCATACCACTGATACGTGGTAATTTATCGATATCAATTTCAGGGAAAATGATCTGCTCTGTGATACCCAGTGTGTAGTTACCACGACCGTCGAATGATTTTTCATTCACGCCCTTGAAGTCACGAACACGAGGTAATGATACAGCGACAAAACGATCCAGAAAATCGTACATGTTTTTTCCACGAAGCGTTACTTTAGCTCCGATCGGCATATTCTTTCTCAACTTGAAGTTGGAAATATCCTTCTTCGACATGGTTGGGATAGCCTTCTGACCGCTGATATTGCTCATTTCATCCACGGCGGTATCGATGAGTTTCTTATCAGCCACGGATCCTTTTACACCCTGGTTGAGACAAATCTTTACCAGACGCGGACATTGCATTACGGTTTTATAACCGAACTTTTTCATTAAGGCAGGTACCACTTCTTCCTTGTACCTGGTTTGTATTCTGGGTATGTATGTTGTTGCCATTATTTAATCACCTCCCCTGATTTTTTTGAAATACGAATCGCTTTTCCATTTTTACGCTCACTGCGTACACGAGTACCAGCCTTTGCCTTTGCATCCCAGAGCATCACATTGGAGATAGCTATAGGTGCTTCTTCACGGATAATAGTTCCCTGTGGATTTTGGGCATTGGGTTTAATATGTTTGGTCACCATGTTTACTCCTTCCACTTTAATACGGGCACTGGTATCGTCGGTGATTACTTCCAAAACAGCCTTTGGGGTGTTCAGGTCCTTATCGTCGCCGCAGATCACCACAACCTGATCGCCTTTGCGGATGGAATATTTAGTTTTAAATCTGTTTTTCACTGTTCTGATATTTTAAGATTAAAGCACTTCCGGTGCCAATGAAATAATTTTCATATATCCTTTATCCCTGAGTTCACGGGCTACAGGTCCAAAGATACGTGTACCACGAGGTTCATCCGATGCATTCAGAATAACCACAGCATTGTCGTCGAAACGGATATAGGATCCGTCTTTACGGCGCAGTTTATTTTTAGTACGTACAATGACAGCTTTAGCCACAGTACCTTTTTTAATACCGGCACCCGGCATAGCATCCTTCACGGTAACCACAATTTTGTCGCCGATGTGAGCATAATCCTGACCGGAATTACCCAATACCCGGATACAAAGCACCTCTTTGGCTCCACTGTTATCGGCTACTTTTAATCGTGTTTCCTGCTGTATCATGGCTACTTCGCTCTTTCAATTATTTCAACTAATCTCCAGCGTTTCAGCTTGCTGAGAGGACGGGTTTCCATTATCTTCACCACATCGCCTATGTTGCAGG
>CAYWKR010000165.1:0-5361 GCA_964458785.1 uncultured Bifidobacterium sp.
CTATCTGAAAGTAGATAAAAAAGACATTCGCAATAAATATGTGCAACATGTAATGGCCATGATGAAACTCAGTGGTGACAACGAAAATGAAGCTCGTACGCATGCCAATACCATTGTTGAAATGGAAACTGCTTTGGCACAAGCCAGTATGGATCGAGTAACCATGCGCGACCCATACAAGGTGTATAACAAATTCTCATTGGCACAATTTAACGTGAGCACTCCCGGTTTGAACTGGAAGAATATTCTGGCCGATATGTGGGTTAAAAATCAGGATACCATTTTAGTGGCAACACCCGATTTCTTCAGTGCTATGGCCGACATGTTTCTGAAACGTCCGATTGCCGATTGGAAAGTGTACCTGAAATGGCATATGATTCACCGGAACGCCGGTTTTCTGGGAACTGCCTTTGACCAGGAAAATTTTAATTTTTATGGACGCACCCTGCGCGGACAACAGGAACAAAAACCCCGCTGGAAACGTATTCTGGCGGTAGTAGACGGGGCGGTTGGTGAACAACTGGGAAAAATGTATACCGATAAATACTTTACAGCCGATGCCAAAAAACGTATGATGGAATTGGTTAACAATTTATCGGTGGCGTATGAAAGTCGTATTAACCAACTCGACTGGATGAGTGCGGAAACAAAAACCAAAGCCAAGGAAAAACTGCATGCCTTTATTAAAAAAATCGGATACCCCGACAAGTGGAGAGATTATTCCAGCCTGCAAATCAGTCGGGCCTCATTTATGAAAAATCTGATTGCCTCTAACATTTTCGATTACAAATACAATATCAGCAAATTAGGCAAACCCGTAGATCGTACCGAATGGGGAATGACACCACCCACGGTGAATGCATACTATAACCCGGCTTTCAACGAAATCGTATTTCCGGCAGGAATTCTGCAATATCCTTTCTTTGACAAGAATGCCGATGATGCCGTGATTTATGGAGCTATTGGCGGGGTTATCGGACACGAAATGACGCACGGATTTGATGATCAGGGTTGCGAATACGCTGCAGATGGAAATTTGAAAAACTGGTGGACTGAAGAAGACAAAAAACAATTTGAAGCAAAAACCAAAATGGTAAAAGAACAATATGATGCGTATACCATTTTAGGCGATAAACATGTGAATGGAAGTTTAACGCTTGGCGAAAATATTGCCGATTTGGGTGGTATTACCATTGCCTACGATGCCTTTAAGAGAACCAAGCAAGGGAAAAGTCAGGAAATGATTGACGGCTTTACACCGGATCAACGTTTCTTCCTGAGCTGGGCACAAGTATGGCGCGCCAATATACGGGATGAAGAAGCAAGTACCCGTTTGGTGACCGACCCGCATTCGCCTGGTATTCACCGTTGCAATGGCCCGCTGAGCAACTTCGATCCGTTTTATGTTGCCTTCCAGGTTCAACCCGGACAAAAAATGTACAAACCACAGGCCGAACGCGCTAAAGTGTGGTAAAAAAACAGAAGGAGATCTAAAGATGCTCCACTAAACAAATTACCGTCCATGACAGAATATTTATTCCAATCATGGACGGTTTTTTAATTTCCGATTCATTCCAACCAGGGTCTCTGAATACTGGTGCCATACAGCAACCCATATTTCATACTGAACACTGTTTTTACTGATGCGTAAAACAGATAGAAGAGTAATATAATGAAACCAAAGTGCTGATATTGATTTGCAGGTTTGAGGTTCATGAAACGGTTTTCATTCGGTAGCAACTTACTCGTTTACCGAATGTATTCCCTGCTCCTTTAGCTTTTTAAGATGATCCTTCATGTTTCTAACCTGTTCGGCGGAATGTCCTTGCCATATGGTTACTTCTCCAACTACTTTGAATGGTTTTATTGACCGGTATGATTTTGTCGGGTTGCCCGGGAATCTTTTATCTGTTACATCCGGGTCGTCTTCGATTTCACCGGTGGGTTCCACTAAATAAATTCGCTCTCTTCCGTCCCCGTTGGCTAATTCGGCACCCCAGATAGCTGCATCCAGCGTAGCGGTAAGAAAAATATACTTCGCCGTTTTTTGTTGTCCGTAATTTGAAAAGTATCCGACTTCGATCTGATCGCCCACCTTCAGGTCAGCTTTGGTGCCATGAAAAAAAGTTTGTGCAAATGGAGTTGCAGATGCCTGATGCTGAAATTGTTCTTCCAGTTGGTTCATGGTGTAGTAGAATATTCTTTATATTAAATCCTCTTTCTGAATAGCTTCTTGCCTATTAACTGAAATGCTCAGCAGTTCCCCTCAATTTGATTCACAAAACAACATTCACACCTTCCGCATGTAATTGCACAGGTTAGGTTGGAATACCTGAAGACGGAAGTAAAGTATTTAAGGATGTATTGAATAAATAAAGTTCGACAAATTGGTTTCTACAGCTGTATTGTCGAGAATATCTACATTCCCGTCGCCATTTAAATCAGACGATTCATACCCATAGAGGAAATTACTTACATCGGTATCCATAATAGCGAGATCCAGTACATCGATATTCTCATCCTGATTCAGATCACCGCTGTATAGTGCAAAACGGGCCGGACTAAGCTGAACCTGTATCATATTATCGCCATAGGCTTTGGTAATGGCATTGGTAAAATCGTAGGTGGTAATTACCGATCCAACCGTAACACCTACACTACTCCATGTTTGAATGGCATTCCGGTGTTTCAATACTACATAAAAGGTGCCGGAAATAAAAGGGGTAAACGTACAGACTCCTGTTCCATTAGTACCCAACACCACTTTTGAACTGGCTACTGTAGCATAGGGTGCTGCCATACTATGTAATTCTACCGTCATGGAATCGCAAACCGTGGTACTGGTACTCACACCCTGATTGAATAAAACGGGCACCATGGTTCCGGATGGTTGGAAATAGGATTCGATATAGGCTTTGATTGCCAGACTGGTTACACAGGAACTCGTGGATGAGAATACAACCACCGCATCGGTAGCGGTACATCCATTACTTCCGGTTACCGTAACTGTATAGGTAGTATTCGACGTGGGATTCGCGGTAGGTTGTGCAATATTGGTAGCACTTAAGGCTGTAGCAGGTAACCAACTATATGAATTGCCTGCAACTGCAGCCGTTCCTATTATGGCAGAACTGGATGAACAGGTGAGATTGCGGTCGGGACCCGCATTGGCTGTAGGGGCCGTTTTGTTCACTGTTACCAATACCGTACTGGTAGCCGTGCAGGCATTGGAACCGGTTACAGTCACTGTGTAGGTGGTGGTAGCCACCGGATTGGCGGTAGGCTGAGCCAGAGTGGCTCCGCTTAAACCGCTTGTCGGCAACCAGGCATAGGTATTTCCTGCAATGGCTGCCGTTCCGATAACTGAAGTCGGACTGCTACAGGTATTGGTTTTATTTCCCCCGGAATTAGCCGTGGGAGGTGTTTTATTCACGATTACCGTCATACTACTGGTGGCAGTACACCCATTACTTCCGGTAACAGTAACAGTATAAATAGTAGTGGCTATTGCAGTAGAAGTTGGTTGGGCAACGGAAGCAGAACTCAGTGCCGTTACCGGTAACCAGGCATAGGTATTCCCTGCTATGGCTGCGGTTCCGATCTGAACCGATGTAACACTGCAGGTAATGGTTTTATCTACTCCGGCATTGGCCGTAGGGGGTGTTTTATTTACTGTTACTGTTACGTTTGAAGTAGCAGTACAGCCATTACTTCCGGTTACTGTGAGAGTATATATTGTAGTGGCTACAGGGTTGGCAATCGGTTGGGCTATATTGGCAGAAGATAAACCTGAAGCCGGAGACCACAGATAACTATTCCCTGCTACTGATGCACTACCTATGGTGGCGGAAGGCGAGAGACAGCTGGTGCTTTGCGCCGCTCCCGCATTCGCCGAGGGGGGCGAAGTATTGAAACTAACGGTGACAGAAGAGGTTGCGGTACATCCACCGGTATTTGTAACAGTTACTGTATAGGTGGTGGTGGTGGTGGGATTAGCCACAGGTTGCGCAACCGAAGAAGAAGACAAAGCGGTAGCTGGTTGCCAGAGATAGGTATTTCCCGCGATGGCGGCGGTACCAAGAGTGGCACTGCTTTGTGAACAGGTGAGTGTTTGAGCCGGACCAGCGTCTGCCACTGGTGCTGTATTGATGGTAACCACTATCACATTGGAACTCGCCCAGGATGTACAGGTGCTCCGCTTGGTGTTTCTGCGGTAGGATGTAGTGCTGCTTACCGGCGGTGCATCATAGGTATCGTTCGTAGCACCTGCTATATCGATCCAGGATGTGCCATTCCATACTTGCCATTGGTACATGATGGTTCCCCCGCTTCCTCCGGTAGGCGCTGTAAGTGAAGAGAATAATGCAGGATCACCGGAACCACAAAACGACTGATTGCCACCGATGCTACCCGGATTGGTCAGGGGTGAACAACTGCAATACGAAACCACAGGCGGTGAGCTTTTATTATCATCGGTGGCTACATTAAATTGCTGCATATAACCGGGTACCTGCAGATTGGCATTGACCGCCAGATTGGTTAACGGGGCTACCGTAGGCGGTACCATTATATTAAAACTCAGTGAACCGAAACTGGCACCCGGCAAGGTTTGATTTTGTGTTCCCACCAAACAATTGGGAGCAAAAGAATCGAAATACCAAGTGAATTTACTGGCATAGGTTCCCGATACCACTAAAGAAGGCGTAGTACTGATAAACTGAAATCCAATGGCACATACGGTAATGGTTAAGGGGCTGCTCAGATTCGTGGCATTGGCGGTGGTACTGAGACCCACATTAAAGGTGACTGTGGTACTGGAACCGCACTCGAAACCCGATGGTGTGGGTGCCGGCGAAAAGCTCATCGTGGTCAGATACGGATTATATGCTGTTTGCGCCCCCGATTCATTGGCCACAAAAAGTAAAAGAAGGGAAAGGAAAGTGTAAAATAACCTCATCGAATAGTGTTTTTCAATATCAGAAATAGCCGGGCCAAAGATATTCACATTTATTCTTTAAATATAATTATTTTTTATACCCGTAAAAACAAGATTTTCAAACATCATGGACATGTGTAAAAAAATTGTCATTTGTTTGCATACGCTTGCCTTCGCTAAAACACAAGCCAAAACCGGACCAAAGCAACTATTGTTGAATACTTTCCAGCCCGAATTTATTCATGCACCGAAATCATAACCATATCGCTGGTGTCGCCGTAATCCACAAAGCGAAGTTTCAGGGTATCTGGCGTTAGCTTCTGAATGTAGAAGGTCATGGTTTCTCCATGTCCCTTCAAACGGGCCTCGTCAATTTTAATTTCATTTTTTTCAACGGTATAAAAGGCTGAATCACGCCCTTCGAG
>CAYWKR010000166.1:0-5293 GCA_964458785.1 uncultured Bifidobacterium sp.
CCAGTTTCATACCGGCCCGCATGCGGATATGTTTCATCAGGCGGTTGAAGTGCTTGTTGTTGAGTGGAAGATATAAGCCGGTGAATTGCTCGGGTAATTGCCAGTTGGTAAGTACAGTAGCCCATTCCCAGTTGAACTGATGCGCTATCAGGGCCTGCGCATTACGACTCTTTTGCTGCATAATTTCAAATACGTCCCAATTCCCCTTCATGCGTTTCTCCAAAACCCTTCGGGAAACAGAAAGAAGTTTAATGGTTTCAACCACACTATCACACAGGTTATGATAATAGTCTTTTATCACACGATGGCGTTCTTCCGCTGTCCACTCCGGGAACGAGGCGAACAGATTCTGTTCAATTACATCCATCCGGTAACGGAATACCCGATGCAGAAAAAAACAAAGCAGATCCGAAAGCACATACAATACCCCAAACGGCAAAAGTGAAAGAAGGTAGAGTAATGAATACAGCAGATAATACATGTGGTAAGCAGCTTATGCTTCCATGTAGCTTTCTACCGGTTCGCAGGTACAAATCAATTGCCGGTCGCCGGCTGTATTATTCACCCGACTCACACTGGGCCAGAATTTATTGCCACGAACCCATTCCAGGGGAAAGGCCGCCTGCTGACGGGTGTATGGACGATTCCATTCATCGGCCATGCATACAAACTGTGTATGGGGTGCATGTTTCAGTACATTGTTTTTTGCATCCACCTCACCCCGTTCTACAGCCGCAATTTCTTCGCGGATGCAAAGCAGGGCATCGCAGAATCGGTCGAGTTCTGCCTTGTCCTCACTTTCTGTAGGTTCAATCATTAATGTTCCGGCCACAGGAAAACTGAGTGTAGGGGCATGAAAACCAAAATCCATCAATCGCTTCGCTACATCTTCGGCTTCAATACCCAGGGCTTTAAACGGACGAAGATCCACGATAAATTCATGTGCACAGGTTCCATTGGTTCCGGTATACAATATTTTATATGCTTTTTCCAAACGGGCCTTCATATAATTGGCATTCAGAATGGCATACATGGTAGATTGCTTCAGTCCATTAGCACCCAGTATTTTAATATACGCATACGAAATCAGTAAAATACTGGCACTGCCAAAAGGTGCAGCACTTACTGCGTGAATGGGCTGCTCTCCACCGGTACGATGAACAGGGTGACCCGGTAAAAAAGGAGCTAACTGAGCGCGAACGCAGATGGGGCCCATACCGGGTCCACCACCCCCATGTGGAATAGCAAATGTTTTATGTAAATTCAGATGACACACATCGGCGCCGATATAGCCCGGACTGGTGAGACCCACTTGTGCATTCATATTGGCACCATCCATGTATACCTGTCCACCTGCCGCATGTATCAGGTCGCAAATTTCCCGTATACTTTCTTCAAACACACCATGAGTGGAAGGATAGGTTACCATCAGACCTGCTAACTGATCCTTGTGTTGTTCTACCTTAGTCCGCATATCATTCATATCGATATTTCCCTGATCGTCGCATGCCACAATCACAATACGGAACCCACACATGGCCGCACTGGCCGGGTTGGTTCCATGGGCTGAAACAGGAATCAGAATAACGTTTCGGTGCGCATCGCCCCGGCTTTGATGATAGGCTTTAATAACCAGCAGACCGGCATATTCACCCTGAGCTCCTGAATTGGGTTGCAGGCTGCAGGCATCGAATCCGGTAATCTTGCACAAATCCTGTTCCAGTTCCGTAATAAGTTGTTGGTATCCTTTCCACTGATGCCGTGGTGCAAACGGATGTAACGAACCCCAGTACGGGTTACTGACCGGTATCATTTCCGATGCCGCATTCAGTTTCATGGTACAGCTTCCCAGCGAAATCATCGAACGATTCAGTGCCAGGTCCTTATCCTCCAGCGACTTCAGGTAACGCATCATCTGACTTTCGCTGTGATGACTGTGAAATACCGGGTGTGTCAGATAATCAGAAGTTCGTGTGGCCCAATCAGGAATATGATCCAGCTGAGCCGGTTCCGTGAATGTGTTGGCTCCCAGGGCCGCAGCCAGTGCCTGAACCTGCGATGGCAGGAAGGTTTCATCGAAGCTGACAGCAATATGGGTTGCATTCACAAAGCGAACATTAAATCCAGCTGATTCCAGTTTTTTCACTTCTGCCCCGGCATCAGCAACCTGAATCAGAATGGTATCGAAATAGTGTTTATGTACCAGCCCGGATCCAAGAGCAGTAGCTACCTGGCGGGCATAGGTTGAAATTCGCTTCGCAATACTTCGTAATCCGTCCGGTCCATGATACACCGCATACATAGCCGCCATATTGGCTAATAGTGCCTGTGCCGTACAAATATTACTGGTGGCCTTTTCACGACGAATATGCTGTTCACGGGTTTGTAAAGCCATACGCAGACAGCGGTTCCCTTCAGCATCTACACTCACCCCAATGATACGACCCGGGATAATCCGTTTGAATTCTTCTTTACAGGCAAAATAGGCTGCATGAGGTCCGCCAAAACCCATAGGCACCCCGAAGCGTTGTGTATTTCCGATAGCGATGTCGGCACCGAGTTCACCCGGCGGGGTGAGTAAACATAAAGCCATAATATCGCAAGCCATTACTACACCGGCTTGTACCGATTGAACCGATTGAATAAATGAACGATAATCGCAAATGGCTCCTTCGGCATTGGGATATTGAATCAGTGCACCGAAGAAGGTATCGTCGCTTTTGAAATCAGCATAGCTTCCCGTAATCAGTTCTATACCATGGGCTGAGGCACGGGTTATAAGCACATCCAATGTCTGAGGCCATATTTTTTCATCTACAAAAAACCGGTTTTTCCCTTCCTTCCCTTTGGAGGCAAACAACAAATTCATTGCTTCGGCAGCAGCTGTCGCCTCATCCAGTAAACTGGCATTGGCAATGGGCAGGGCCGTGAAATCACTCACCATGGTTTGAAAATTCAGCAGACTCTCCAAACGACCCTGAGCGATTTCGGCCTGATATGGTGTGTATTGCGTATACCATCCCGGATTCTCGAACAGATTTCGCAGAATCACACTGGGTGTAATGGTTCCGTAATACCCCATTCCGATACAATCTTTCAGCAAGGCATTCTGGTGGCCCAGTTCCTGTATATGCTGCAGGTATTCAAATTCACTCATGGGTGCACTCACTCCCAATTCGTGCGGCAAGCGGATAGAAGCGGGCACTGTCCGATCAATCAGTTCATTCAGACTGCCGGCTCCGATGGTTTTTAACATGCGTTCGGTTTGACTGGCATCGGGACCAATATGTCTCCGGGTAAATTCGTTTTGTTGTTGCTGATACAGATTCATGAAGAAAAATTGAGAGATAAAAAATGAAGTGCAAATGTAAGGCCTGGCCCTTGTTTTGTTTCCTCTCCTGATTCTTAATTTACATGATCCCGGTCAGCTTTTTTCTACATACCATCTGATTGCTTAGCCATTAATAAGCCGGCAGTTTGGGTTTATTCTGCATGATCTGTTCGATTTGTTCCATTCGATCGGAGGTAAGGTATTCCATTGCCGATATAGCCTGCAGGTTTTCCTTCAGTTGCTCTCCCCTGGTGGCCCCCAGAATCACCGTACTCACATGGGGATTCATCAGGCACCAGGCAATAGATAACTGCGACAGACTAATTCCCATGTCGGCGGCTATAGCAGCCAGTTTCCTGACTTTTTCCAGTTTATCCTGCACCAGCCAGCGTTCCGACAACCATTCCATTCCCTGACTGGCCATACGGGATCCTTCCGGAATTCCATTCAGGTATTTTCCGCTTAATAAACCACTGGCCAGCGGACTCCAGATGGTAGTACCCAAACCATGCCATTGAAACAATCCGGTATATTCTGCCTCCATTTTTTCCCGTTCAAATAAATTATACTGGGGTTGTTCCATCGAAGGCCCAATGATTCGGTATTCCGTGGCTACCCGCCAGGCTTCCATTATTTCGGTGGCACTCCATTCGCTGGTACCCCAATACAGAATTTTCCCCTGTGTAATCAGCGTATTCATTGCGATTACGGTTTCCAGTATTGGGGTTTGTTTATCGGGTCGGTGACAGAAGTAGAAATCCAGATAGTCCACTTCCAGCCGGTTCAATGCCTGATGACAGGCTTCAATGATATGTTTCCGGTGCAACCCTTTTTGTGTGGGTTTGTTTTTCTCGCCCCGCCAGCCAAAAAAAACCTTACTGCTTACACAATACGAATCGCGATCCCATCCTGAATTTTTTAAAATCCGCCCCATCATCCGTTCACTTTCTCCATGGGCATATACTTCGGCATTATCAAAAAAATTCACTCCGGCATCATAGGCCTGATGCATCAGGGCCGCCGCTTCGGTGTCACCGATTTGTTTATGAAAACTAACCCAGCTTCCAAAGGAAAGCATACTGACCGGTAAACCTGTACGGCCCAGAGAACGGTATTGCATATAAGGTGTTTTAAAAGAAGGATTAAAGTAAACCGGCAAAAAGCGAATTTCCAAAGATTGTGTATTTTGTGAGGCTTAAAAAAAAGTTTATGAGAATACTGTATTCGCTGTTTCTGCTATTAGCCATGCTGGGTTCCGAAGCCCGGCAAGTACTGACACCGGAAAGTTTACTGAGCATTGGACGAGTAGGCGCCCGGGGTATCAGTCGCGATGGACAAACGATTTATTATGCCGTAACTACCCCGTCGATGAAGGAGAATAAAAACAAGACAAAACTTTATAGTATTCCCTTGAATGGTGGGGTTGCTACAGAAATAAAAGAAATTCCCGGACAGGAAGTTATTACTGTAGAAAACGGAGGTGAAAACATCAAAGCGGCACCCGATGGAAAACATGTGCTTTTCAGTCGCGAAGTGAAGTTGCAGAAGATAAGTGGTGCCGAAAAATATCCCGACTTCCCCCTATCTAATGTTCAGATTTACGATGATCTGAATCAACGGCACTGGGATACCTGGGAAGATGGTGCGTATGCACATGTATTTGTAGCTGATCTTGTGGCCGGATTTGCCCTACACGAAAAAGATATTATGCCGGGTGAAGAATACGATTGTCCACAAAAGCCCTTTGGTGGCGATGAAGATATTTTATTCTCGCCCGATGGCTCGGAAATACTTTATGTATGTAAAAAGAAAAGCGGCGCAGCTTATGCCATCAGTACCAATACCGATATCTATTGCTACAATATCAAAACCGGACAAACCACCAATCTCACCGAAGGCATGTTGGGGTACGATACCAATCCGGTATTCAGTAACGATGGTTCTAAACTGGCCTGGTTGAGC
>CAYWKR010000167.1:0-5286 GCA_964458785.1 uncultured Bifidobacterium sp.
CAAAACAAACTGCATTTTCTGCGCTTCCTGTTCGGCATTAATCTTACTTTCAATGGTTTGCTTCACCGTTTGGGGTAAGGAAATATTTCTCACCAAAAGATTTTCCAGGATGAGGCCCCTTTTGGAAAACTCTTCATCAATTCCTTTAAAAATCCTGTTCTGAAATTCATCCCGCTTTGTTGAATATAATTCCACGGCGTCGTAATACACTGCATTATCGCGGATTTTTGTGCGTGTTACCGGGCGAATAATTTTATCCTGATATTCCAGCCCAATTTTTTGTACCAGCTGGGTCACTTTCTGATCGTTGACCCGATAGAGCACCGATAAATCCATACTCACTTCCAAACCGTCTTTGGTTAAAACCCGTATGGCATCATCGCCTTCCTTCTCACCTTCATCATGCACACCACTCATGGTATAATTCTGTGTTCTGATATCAATTGTACGTACCGTGACCAGGGGATTCACCAGATTCAACCCACTATACAATACCGACGACTGAATTTTTCCAAACAACGACTGTACCCCGATAAAACCGGCATCGATTTGTTTTACGCAACTGTTTAATACCCCGATCAGCAGGAGCAGAATACCGGCCAGACGCAATCCCTGACGAAAGCGTTCGGGATGTTGCATACGGGTTTGTTGCAGGGGTACCCGGTTAGCTGCTAAGAACAGCAGCAGTCCTATGAGAAGAATAATCATGATTTTACAGTATTAATGTATGGAAGTTGGTTTACTGACCGAAATCCATTTTTTGCAATTGGTTCAGCTTTTCTACCAGACTCTTAGCCATGCTTTCGTCTTTCACGATAAACTGTAAATGATCTTTCATTTCATAACGCCCTCCTTTCACATAACCCGGCGGAATAATACATTCCCCGTCTTTACATTCAAAATCGATACTGGCATATTCGTCGACATGACCCACTTTCACTGCTTTGATATTTTTGATATAAAAATCCCAACTTACAAAGGGGTTACATTCAGCATTCAGACAAAGTTTGTATTTCAGTGAACCGCCATTATCGACACTCATACTTTCGATATCCCATTGTTTGGCATCCAGTAATTCCTTGTTGATGCTGGCCACCAATTGTTCTTTAGGTGAAATCTGGGCCATCAGGTGATTTGCACTCAGAATAAAAGACAGCAGGAGGAGGGTAATGTGTTTCGTTTGTTTCATCGTTCTTAGTTTTTGCTTCCCAAATGTAGAACAATCTGTTTCCTTTCTTTTTTGAATATTTCTTATTGAATTGTAAAATAATCCAGCCACGTTTCTCATTTCTGCCAACCTTTTAGCTGCATGGAACGCTTTTTTAACCAAACGATTCTCTTACCTTCGAAAAAAAACAGCATGAAAAAACTTTTTACTCTGATGGTACTGGGCGCAGCCCTTTCTACACAAGCTCAGGTAACACGCAATGTTCTGATAGAAGAATATACGGGTACCTGGTGCCCGAATTGTCCCGATGGACATGATACCCTGAAAAAGAACCTGCAGGATCATCCCGGGCGATTAGTGATAATAGGCATGCATAATGCAGATGCCTATACCATACCCTATGAAACCACTATGGAAAACGCCATGCAGGTGAGTGGATTTCCACGCGCTACTATCGACCGTGATTCCTTTCCCAGCGCGAATTATTTTGCCATGAGCCGCTGGTTTTGGTCCGATGCCATTGCCGACCGTTTGAATGTTCCGTCGCCCGTAGAAATAAAACTCTATCCATCGTTCAATGGAACCACCCGCCAACTGACGGTTAAAGTAGATTATACATTCAAGGCTGCAGTGAATGAAGAAACACGCCTAACCTGTGTATTGCTTCAGGATAGTATTCTGGATAGTCAGGCCGGAGCCACCGGAACCTATGTACACAAGGATGTGTGTCGTGCGGTGCTTTCGGGTAACGACTGGGGCGACGCCAATCATCCGGCATCAGTTGCTGCCAATTCAAGCTATTCTAAAACCTATACCTATACTATTCCCACCACCTGGAATGCCCAAAACATCACCGTGGCCGCATTTATAAATAAAAAAATAGGAACCACTCCGGTTCTGAGTACCGGAACGGAAGTGCTGAACGCTGCAGAAGCATTTATCGGACATCCTACGGCAACATCCATGACCGATATCCTGCATACACAAGTTGGAGAAGTATATCCCAATCCTGTACAAAGTTTAGGAGCTTTGGATTTTAGTCTGGCAAAAGATGCCCATGTGAAAGCGGTGATTACCGATTTGAGAGGCGCTCAGATCAAAGTTTTATGCGATGGTATGCGTACTGCCGGAGAACACAGTGTGTATTGGTCGGGCAACAATACAACCGGCGTACACCAGGCTCCGGGCGTTTACCTCTTACAGGTAGAAATAGACGGACAACCCTACAGCCGGAAATGTATTCTTGAATAATCGGAATACGTATTATAAGGCCGGTGTTTCAAAAACAACACCGGCTTTTTTTATTCCTGAAAAGAAGTACGAATACTTTGTAAAAGGGAAGACTTATTTTCGTTGAAAATCATTGAACACATGGCAAAAGCATCGAAAGCAAAAAAAGAATTCTTTGGAAAAAAGGAAATGGATTTTATTCAGGAATACATGAACAATCCATCCCCTACAGGGTATGAATCGGGTGGACAAAAAATCTGGCTCAATTATCTGAAACCCTATATTGATACTCATTTTGTGGATCCTTATGGTACCGCAGTAGGCGTTATTAATCCGGAAGCCGAATTCAAAGTTGTAATTGAAGCCCACGCCGATGAGATTAGCTGGTATGTGAAATATATTACCAGTGATGGGTTCATTCATGTTTGCCGGAACGGAGGCAGCGACCATCAGATTGCGCCTTCGAAGCGGGTAAATATTCATACCAAAAAAGGTATGGTACGTGGTATTTTTGGCTGGCCAGCCATTCATGTACGGACTCCCCAAACTGAAAAGAAACCTGAAATTGAAACTATTTGGATAGACGTACACTGCAAAAGCAAAAAGGAAGTGGAAGCTCTGGGTATCCATGTGGGCTGTGTGTGCACCTTCACCGAAGGATTTGAAGAAGGCAACCACGGATATTGGATTGCACGTGCGTTCGACAACCGCATGGGAGGAATCATTATTGCAGAAGTTGCCCGCATGCTGAAAGAAAATAAAAAGAAATTACCTTTTGGCTTGTATATAGTGAATGCCGTACAGGAAGAAGTAGGTTTAAATGGCGCCACGATGATTACACAACGAATTAAACCCCATGTTGCCATTTGTACAGATGTAACACATGATACCACCACGCCGATGATGAGTAAGGCCGCACAGGGCGAAGCAAGTTGTGGCGAAGGTCCTGTACTCAGTTTCGCACCCGCTGTGCATAATAAGCTGCTGGATATACTTCGGGATACCGCTACGGAGAAAAAAATTCCACACCAGTTACAGGCCGCATCACGATTTACCGGAACCGATACCGATGCCTTTGCCTTTAGTAATGGTGGTGTACCCAGCGCATTAATTTCGTTGCCATTGCGCTATATGCATACCACCGTAGAAACTGTTCATAAGAAAGATGTAGAACACTGTATTAAACTGATGTACGAAGTATTGCTGAAACTGAGTCCGAAAACTAATTTCCAGTACCTGTAATCTGAAACAACTAAACCATAAACACCGGGTCCCAGACAGGATCCGGTTTTTTTTTGAAATTTATTTGGATATAATTTAGTCATTTGTATAAATTTGCCGGCGAAGCATGGGCGACGACAAACAACAACAAATTTTAAAAGTAGCAGAACGTCTTTTTGCTCATTTCGGATTTGAAGCCACGACCACACGGCAGATTGCGGAAGAGGCCGGTGTGAATCTGGGTTTGCTGAGTTATTATTTTGGAAACAAAATGAATTTATTGCAGGCCCTGATAGAAGACAAGCAGGATTTCTATCGTGAGCACATGGAAAACATCCGTCGGAATACAAGTTCTCATTTTGATCAACTGGAAAAGATACTGGATGTTTACATCGAACATATTGTTCTGAATGCAGCCATGCACCGGATCATTCAACAACAGGTATTTCATGGCAAGAATCAAACCTTGCGGGATGCCATGTTCAAAAAAATTAAAAAGAATTTTTCCAATATCAAGCTAATCATTCAATCGGGTATTGATGCGGGTGAGTTTCGCCCTGTTGATGTCCCGATTTTTGTTATGTCACTTCTTGGAACCATCTTCCAGTTTATCCGGTCGGAAGAACTCACACTGATTTTATTACAGGAAGCTCAAGCGACTTCACATAAAAAGAAACAACTAACCGCCTATCAACACCGGTTATCAGCTTTCCTGCACGATTATATCCGTAACTATTTACAACCCTGAACATGAAAAAAATGCTCCTCCTCCTCTTCGCGCTTTCCCATTCGCTTCCTATTTTATTGGCGCAACCCACTGCCACACTCAGTCTGGAAGAAGCCATTGATTTGGGTTTGCAAAACAGCAAGGCATTAAAATTGTCGGACAGCAAAAGGGCATTACTGAAAATTAAAGTCGGGCAACTTAAAAATGCCTTGATTCCGGGGATACAACTCAGCTCGGGTTACAGCCGGCTAAGTAATAATATCACACCCTTTACAGTTGAAATGGCTCCGGGGGTATACAAAACATTCAATCCGCAAATACTCAATCAGTATACCAACCGGGCTTCGCTCAATTACCCGGTATTCACAGGATTTAAACTGGTAAACAGTTTAGACAATATCCGGTTTCTGGAGCAGGCCGGTGAACTGGATTATGAAAAAGACCGTAATGAAATACGTCATCAGATTATCCGTTCCTATTTTTCATTACAAAAACTTATGCTCGGAAAGCAAAGCTTGCAGGAATCGCAGAAGGCTGCAGCAAAACGGCTGGAAGATGTCAGGGCGCTGCATAAACAAGGGGTGGCGCTGGCTATTGATGAAATGAAGGCTGAACTTCAGTATGAAAATCTGGGATTAAGTATTGAAGAATGTACAACACAAATTGATATCGCCTTTTACCAATTAAAATTATTACTAGGCATTCCGCTTATCACCGAATTCAGATTAAGCACCTTGGAATTACCCTTTGTACAAGAGATTCATCTGGAAGACTGTATACAAAAAGCCAGGAGTCAACGCGCTGAACTGAAGGCATCCGCCTGGCGTGAAAAAGCTGCTGCCAGTGCCATTAAAGTAACCAAAGGAAATGTCTTTCCCGTTTTGGCCATACAGGGAAATGCCTACTACTCAAATCCGAATCCACGTGTTTTCCCTGCCGA
>CAYWKR010000168.1:0-5281 GCA_964458785.1 uncultured Bifidobacterium sp.
TAATGATTAAAGGTGGAGATATGGTGATTCAGGAAAACCCTGCAAATAATCCGGGTGCTCCTGATCCTGGTGCCGATCTGTATTTACTCGATTCGAACGGTAAAGGGGCTATCCTCACCGGACAAGGTGGACAAGCTTATATCACTTCATGGGGTAATAATGCATCTATTAACTTCAATTACTCGAATGGATTATCAGCTACTACAGGAATGATATTTCATGGCGATTCATTGAATAAAGGAAAACTTCAGATTGGAAATGTGAGTACTCCGGGTAATTATCTCCTTTATGTAGAAAAGGGAATTATGACCGAAAAACTTAGGGTAGCCATCAAAAGCAATCTCAACTGGTCTGATCATGTCTTCAGTAAATCGTATTCCTTACCCACGATTGAATCGATGGATCAGTTTATTCAAAAGCACAAACATCTTCCTGGTATTCCATCAGCCGATGAATTGGTAAACAGTGGTTTGGATGTGGGAGAAATGCAGGCTAAACAAATGGCCAAGATCGAAGAACTCTCTCTTTACGTTATTCAATTGCAGAAGCAAATAAATGAATTGAAATCGAATCGTCAGTCTTCGAACAAAAAAACAAAATAAAAAGCCATGAAATCGCTTCTTCTTCTCGCTTTACTGAGCATTTGTTTATTTGTGCCATCATTTGCCCAAAGTCCGGACTGGTTTCTTCCACCCGATAAAATACCCTTTTCAACTTCTGCCATGGGCCTCCCTACAGACATTCCCGGGAATTATCCCAATCCTTATATTGCTTCAAATATCGGATATGATAATAATGGTGCTCCCATCTTCACGGTCGTTAATAATAAAGTCTACAATATGACCGGTCAATATGCAGGAGACCTATCGTTCAAAACAGACCATCAATGTAAAAAAATTATTATTGTGCCCGACCCTGCCGACTGCAAGTCCAGAATTGTGTTCAGTTCCGGAATGAGGTTGGTAACAGGAGGAGGTTCCTGCTACTATAACCATGTACTGGTTGGCACCAGAATAAAATACAAAGGCAATACCTTAACGGTTGAACCCGATTATGTCAGTTATGAAGTATTGGGTCAGTGCACCCTTACCAATTCCTTTTGCATCAGTAAGCCTAAATCCGGAGGAAAGCGATTCATCTATTTTGCATATGGAAATACCATTGACCAATTAGAATTAAATGCTAATACATTGAATCTGGTTAGTTCGATTGCTATTCCCGGAAATCCAATAGAGCCTGCCGATATGGATCTCTCCATGAATGACACCAAATTAGGTATATCCAACGCACAAGCCAATACGAATGGTTCTTCTTCCGAGGCATTGGTATGGGTTAGAACGAATAGCAGTACAGGCAATTTTATCGGTTCAGTTTCTAAAACTTCATTATCAATTACTAATCAGTATCCGGCTTATGGTATTGAGTTTGTTGATAATAATAATTTAATGATTTGTGGTGGTATTGCTGGAAATGGAGCATTCTTCAATTTTAATTTTTCAGGAACCAGTGCACCCACTTCATCATTACTTTTTGCCAATTCCAATTATTATCACAGTCAGATTGAAAGAGATTTGAACGGCAAATTGTATGCTGCGGCATCGGGTGGATTAATCCAGATCGATCCGGCTACTTCTTATTCATTAGCCTTCATTGTACTTCCGGTATTTAGTAATTCCGGTACGTATGAAAATCACTACGCGCTTCCGGGTCAATTGGATTTTGAAAATTATTCCTCAATCTTTTCATGCGATTGCAATACAGATATTACACTGGGTGCAGGGAGTTATGGGGTATTACTAACAGAATCGGCTACATGGATAAAATCTTCAACCGGAAACTATACCTATACCGAACCGAATAGTGATATTGAATTAGATGCTCACCCTGCGTTCGGATATATTCAATTGAATCCTGATTTTGATGCAAGTCCTATCGGAGGAAGTTTTACTGCCATTCCTTTAGATGGGTGTGGAAATGCCGCTCCCAATGATCAAAATATACAAATAAAAACGTTCATTGAAGGTTATTTTACGGGAAACAACATGATGCAACCTGTATTGTTCAATCAGGGCGTTTCGAACGATCAGCAAATGACTGACTGGTTGAATATTGAATTGCATGACACCTTCGCACCCTATTCGGTTAACGCGTTTGCACTGAGTCCTCTTCACACCAATGGTTTGAGTGATGAAATGAAATTCAGTTTATTACAGAACTATAAATATCTTGTTCTGAAACACCGCAATGCTATTCAAACCTGGAGTGCTGCTCCCATTTCCATGTACAACAATAGCATGCTGTACAATTTCAGTAATGCTGCATCACAGGCATATGACTCCAATCAAACCGAAGTATCTCCCGGAGTATTTGCCATCTATTCCGGTGATATTAATCAGGATGAAAATGCCGACTTGCTGGATCTGTCATTGCTCGACAGCGATATCGCCAACTTTCTATTTGGGTATCAGCATGCCGATTTGAATGGAGATGGGAATGTGGATCTTCTCGATTTACCGGTTCTTGATAATAATATTCAGAACTTTATTTATGCTGTTCATCCCTGACATTTTGCTTTTTGTTCCCCGACAGTGATCCCTCACCAATCACGGACTTTTTTTACCTGTTCCACGCTGCATGCCACCGGAAAAGCAACCTCGCTCGGGCTTTATATTTTCAGAACTATATTTGCCCTATGCGTAATATCAAGATTATCGAAGTGAAATCGGAAATCGGCGCCGGAACACGAGGCGCCAGTCTGGGGGTTGATGCCCTCAAAATTGCCGCCCTCGACTTCATGAGCAATTTCTTTGTGAACTTCCCCAGTGATGTAGTGGAAACTGAAAATATTCTGTTGTATGAACCCATCGAAAGTCCATACGCTAAACGTATCCGGGGAATTAAATCGATGTACGAACGGGTGGCCAAAGCCGTGGAAAGCAATCTGAAATCAGGCCTCTTCCCGCTGGTACTTGCCGGCGATCACAGTACGGCCGGTGGAACCATTGCCGGCATCAAGATGGCTAAACCCAAAAGCCGCCTTGGGGTAATATGGATCGATGCCCATGCCGATATTCATTCGCCTTATACAACTCCCAGCGGCAATATGCATGGAATGCCCCTGGCCGTTTCGCTGGGTGAAGACAACCTCGACTGTCAGGTTCACCATCCCGATGCACAAACCATTAAAACCTGGGATGAATTGAAAAACCTGGGCAAAATCTGTCCGAAAATTCTTCCCGAAGACCTCGTATTCATCGCCCTGCGGGATACGGAAAAAGAAGAGGATCATATTCTTAAAAAATTAGGCATCCGGATTATTCCCGTTTCGGAAGTCAGAAAAAAAGGGGTAGAGCAAGTGGTACGTCAGGCTTTGTTAGCCCTTAAACATTGCGACGATATTTATGTTTCCTTTGATGTGGACAGTCTCGACAGTAGTATTTCAAGAGGTACCGGTACGCCTGTTCCCAATGGATTAAAGGAACGGGAAGCGGAAGATCTGGTAGCCAGTCTGATGCAAAACCACAAAATCTGCTGCTTCGAAATCACCGAAGTGAACCCCACCCTCGACAAGGAAAATCTGATGGCTGAAATTGCATTCAATATCCTGCAACGAAGCGTGAATATCCTGCTGATGAACTAACTTATTGTTCGCTTCGGTGGTTCCGGCGATACCACGAAACACCAATAAATCCCATCATTGCCAAAGGCATGGCTGCCAGAAAAATAATACCGCTGTTTAACCCGCGGGCTGAATTGTCGTCGAGCGAAGCCGCCGTTTTAGTGCACATCGAACATTGTGCCGGAGCCTGAAGAGTCAGTATTACACCCAAGACCATTATGATCCATTTCAGTCGCATGTTGCGAAGTTCCGGTGCATTCCCCTATTTGCAAAATAAAAAAGCGCAAAAACAAAGCAAGTTCCCTAATTTCGCAGATTGCCTTTTTCTCAACCGAAGGCCATACCAACAAATCAACGATTTGCTTTCATGTCGCTTTCACCCCTGATAAAATATATCTACAGCTCAGGTTCCGATGAGGTCATCAAACGGGGCAAACGGATATTTCTGACCGGTGGTGTGCAAATGATGAAGCGTGATGAATTCAGCGGACAACTGACCTTTAAAGTCCGTAACGATATTTATTACAACCAGTACAATGTTACCATTTCCAAGTATCACGACCCGTCGGCTCTGGTAACCCGTTGTAATTGTCCGTACAATATGGGCGAAATTTGCCGTCACGAAGCGGCTGCTCTTTTTCATCTGAACGATTTAATTCTTCATCAGCGATTGGATGCATCAGAAGCTGTTTTTGACCAGAAGCATACTATGATCCGGATGAAGGTGATTGAATTGAAAACACTCCGGCTCTTTACGTCTACCCGCATCTTTGGAGAAGCCGAACAATGGCTCCAACAAAATAAAGTGCAGATCAACCAGGCTGCTAACGAAGTAGTACAGGCTACACTCACCGAGGATGGAAATTCGTATCAGCTCATCCTGAAACGAAACGACGATCGTTCCTTCGATACGTCCTGTACTTGTCACGAAACCCGGTACGCACTTTGTAAACATAAAGTGGCTCTCTTTCTTCAACTGCTGAACCATTTTGGCGCAACGTATTTCGACAGCATACGCAACTGGGATACACAAAAAAATAAATTACTGGCTTTATATGGTTATAGCCTGCAGGATGACCTGAAAGGTAAATTCGAATTCACCGAAGTAGAGGGGAAACCCATTCTGAAAGTGCTGGATTCATCGATTAAAAAAATAGGACAAGCCACACCCGAATGGAAGGCTCCCTTGCATCAGGAGCCTGTTACCACGTTTCGGGGAAAGAAACTCGGTATCGTCATCAACCTGAAGGAAACAGAATTCCCTTACTTCTCGGTTGAATTAATCCAGGGTGAAGCCAGTGAAGACGATCCCGATATCAACGGAACTATCGAAGTACTGGATCTGAATAAAATTCCGGGGAACGAAGATTTTACTCCTATCGAACGCGAATTACTCTCGCTGGTACGAAAGATGCAGAAATCAGAAATTGCCCGCTTCATTGCCCGCAACTCTCCCTTTGGCGATTTATGGGAAAATATTCATGATCACCATACCGAATGGAATACAGAAAATGCAGGTTTGTTATTCGAATACCTGCATCCCAAACTGCTACGACTTTTTGCCTTACAACGGAATCAACATCCTGTATATCTGTTACCGGCCGGCAAAGCATTTAAATCGGGGTCTCTGATAAAAACCGCCTATGCAGATCATAGTCTGCA
>CAYWKR010000169.1:0-5271 GCA_964458785.1 uncultured Bifidobacterium sp.
ACGGACAAGTTGTAACCTGTGTACTGACTTCCAATGCCAATTGTGCTTCACCTTCAACCGCTACTTCTAATGGTATTACCATGACCGTAAATCCGGTAGTAGTTCCCGCCGTAAGTATTTCTGCTACGGCTACTACCATCTGTGCCGGAACCTCGGTAACCTTCACCGCTACGCCAACCAATGGTGGAGCCACTCCTGCTTATCAATGGAAAGTGAATGGTGCCAATGTGGGTACTAATAGTGCAACCTATGCTACTACTGCACTTACCAACGGACAAGTAGTAACTTGTGTACTCACTTCCAATGCTAACTGTGCTTCACCAGCTACCGCTACATCTAATGGTATTACCATGACGGTTACAGCTTGCAGTGTTTCACTGAATCTAAAGGCCTACCTCGAAGGATATTATATCAGTGGTGGATTGATGAATAAAACTTTATACTTCGAAGGTGTTGATCCAAATCCGGTTTCAACCTTAGTAGATACCATTACCGTTCTTCTTCGAAACCCTACAGCCCCATATACTGTAGCAGGAACCTACAAAGGCATTATTCAAACCAATGGAACTATAACCTGTACTTTCCCGCCATCTCTATTAGGCAATTCGTATTATATAGTGGTAACGCACCGAAATACATTAACTACCTGGAGCGCCAACCCTGTTTTAATGTCGGCCAGCACTATTTATGATTTTACCACGGCCGCATCCAAAGCCTATGGTAATAATCAGGTACAGGTAGGGCCTTCCATCTGGGCCATGTATACCGGTGATGTAGTGAGTGACGAGAATGTTGACCTATTGGATATTGGTACGATACAGAACGATATAGTACTGTTTGGATTTGGCTATTTAGCCACTGATATTAATGGTGACGGTAATGTAGACTTACTGGATCAGCCTTTGGTGGAAAATAATGTTTCGAACTTTATCTTCTCGGATCATCCATAATTAATAAACTACTGATAGAAGAAAGTCCGACAGCAATGCCGGACTTTTTTTTATTTGTTTAAGGAGTCCAGTGCATTCTTTAAACGGGTTACGGCCTCGCGTAAATTTTCCAGGGACGTAGCATAGGAAATGCGTATACATTTTTTATCTCCAAAGGCTTCACCGGTTACACAACTTACACCTGCTTCATGCAACAAATACATACAGAGATCAGAAGCGGTTTGTATAGTTCCCTTTCCGAGATAATGACTCACATCGGGAAACACATAGAATGCACCGGGTGGGTTATTTACTTTTAAGCCGGGTATGGCACGAAGAGCTTCCACTAAAAAATCTCTGCGTTCGCGAAACGCTGTTTTCATTCGTTCGGCATCCTCCATGGGTCCGTTTAATGCTGCAATAGCGGCGCGTTGGGTTATTGAATTAGGACCGGATGTAAACTGACTTTGAATTTTTTCGCAAGCCTGGGTAATTTCTTTTGAAGCGGCCATATAGCCTAAACGCCAACCCGTCATGGCGAAGGCTTTCGACAAACCATTCACCACAATAACCCGGTCGTACAGAGAAGGAAACTGTGCTATACTTTCATGCGAAGCTGAAAAATTAATATGCTCATATATTTCATCTGAAATGATATAAATCTGTGGATGAGCCTCAAAAACTTCAGCCAGCGCCTTTAATTCACTTTGGCTGTAAATAGATCCTGTTGGATTACAGGGCGATGAAAAAATAAAGCATTTTGTTTTAGGTGTGATTGCAGAACGCAATTGGTCGGCTGTAATTTTAAAATCGTTTTCAAATCCACCATCGATGGTAATCACGGTTCCGTCAGCCAGCCGCACGATGTCGGCGTAGGTTACCCAAAAAGGAGAAGGAATAATTACTTCATCGCCTTCGTTCACCACACTGAGTACAGCGTTTGCTATACATTGTTTGGCTCCGGTTCCTACCATTACCTGCTCGGGGGTATACTGAAGATTGTTTTCGCGAAGAAATTTATTCGCAATGGCCTGACGTAACTCGGGGAATCCTGCCACCGGTGGGTATTTGGTAAAACCCTGCTTCATGGCTTCAATGGCGGCATCTACAATATGGGCCGGTGTCTGAAAATCAGGTTCGCCCAAACTAAGGTCGATAATATCCCTGCCCTGTGCCCTGAGTTCGCGACTCAGTTTGGCCATCCGGATGGTTTGAGGTTCTTCGATACGCGACAATCGTTTGGCTAACATAATAATACGTTTATGATGAACTTAAGGTGATGAATAATTGCAATAATCCGATGATGAAACCCAATACAGCCCCGATGAGCTCCACAAAACGAAATTCACGGCTCATAATGGCCATCAGAATTTCCTCGAGCTTATCGCTGCTGAATGCACTGACCTTTTTTACAACCAGTTGTTCGATATCCAGTTCCTCTTTCATTCCACTGCTCATTTTATCGAGCAATACCGGAAAGAGGGTTTCAATTTCCTGCACAATTCCTTTTTTAATACCCGCCATGGTGTTCTCGTTGATAAACATGGAGAGTAAAGGCATTTCTTCCTTCAGCTTATGATGAATAAAGTGGTTCACATGTTCTTCAATCAAAGGCATAGCCCTGGCCACGGTGTCCGGATGATTGATTCGTTTTGAAATCTCATCAAATGAAATTAATTCTCTGGAGACTAATTGTCCCAGTTTAACAGCAAACTGTTGTTGCCGCTTAGGAAAAATACCCTGAACCCGCATACCCAGAATATTTTTTTCCAGGCGGGGATGAAAGAGCATTTTAATAGCGATCCAGTTTGTAAACCAACCAATAAATGCCGCTATAAAAGGAAGAATATAGATCATCATTATTCTACATCCGTTTTGGCAAAGGCTTCATTTTCGATGCCAAGATAGGTGCGATCGTCGAGTATATACTTATTTCCCTTTGCCAGAAAATGCACCGTCAGATTCTCCACCGAGATCGGGTTATTGTCGGCAATATCGGCAATGTTAGAATACCCGATATGATGGCCATCGATAATGATAATCATTCCCGAACCAATGGCTTCCATGCGGTTGCCTTCGGTAATCAACAAGCCGGTATCTTCGCCTAAACCAATACCAATACAGGATGGATTGGCGGCTACGGCTTGTGCTAAACGGCCAAAACGACCGCGTTTATCGAAATGCGAATCGAAGATCACACTCCCCATAAAGGCCAGGCCGGTAGTTACTTTCACCGCTCCTTTAAGATGTGCATTAGCGGCATTGCCTTCATAGATCATGGTATTGCTCATAGCCATGGCTCCGGCGCTGGTGCCCCCAATTAAAAAACCTTCTTCGTGGCGGTAGCGATGCTGAAGTATCGAATAAATTTCGGTACCGCCAAAGGTTGCCGTGAGTCGCATCTGATTTCCACCACTGAACATCACCGCATCGGCTTCTCGGATACGCTGAATAAAATTTTCCTTTTGTGCATCTTCCCGGTTCCGGATATGCATGACTTCTACATTCGCACAAGACAGTTTTGAAAATGCATCCAGATAATTATCACCTACTTCCATTGGAATGGTAGACGCGGTGGTAATGACTTCGATTCTGCTGTTTTTACCCAAACGGGTTTCTTCCACCATGCGGCTGAGAATCCCTTCTTCAAAAAAATTAAGATTATTGCGTTGTATAAAACCCTGCTCCAGATCAGTTCCCTTGTCCTCGGCACCACCCACGGGAATCAGTTTTCCTTTCGGTTTATTCATGAGTATGTATGAAATGGCAAATATACTGGCTTGAAGGGAAATGCCTCCCGGAATTCAGGGGCCGGGCAAAATCGTTTATAAGCTGTGGATTGACTACCGCTAAGCTTCGGCTGCCAACCTGCTGCGAAGTACCTGATTATAGAGTTCCTCGTACAGCGGCACGATCTGATTGATATGGAAGTGGCTGGCATGTTCGAGGGCATTGGATTTGAATTGTTCCAGGCGGGCCTCATCGCGCAGCAATTCCAGACTGTATTTTGCCATGGCTTCCACATCGCCCACCTCGGTGAGATAGCCAGTTTTGCCATGAATATTGATTTCGGGAATACCTCCGGCATTGCTGGAAATGACCGGCACCCGGCAGGCCATTGCTTCCAGTGCCGCCAATCCGAAACTTTCGTAGGCGCTTGGAAGCAGGAACAGATCGGTGATAGACAAAATTTCCTCCAGTTTTTCCTGCTTGCCCAAAAAGCGAATATCATCGCAGGTGCCTAATTCACGACATAACTGTTCCATAGTTTGCCGCTCGGGACCATCCCCTATCATCAGCAATTTGCAGGGCATTTCCCGGCGAACAATGGCAAATGTGTGAATGACATCTTCTACCCGTTTTACCTTTCTGAAATTGGATACATGAGCCAGGATTTTTTCGCCATTGGGCGCCAGCATCTTTCTGAAATGCTCTTTATTGCTTTGTGAGAACCGCTTGATATCGACAAAATTGGTAATTACATGAATATCCTTTTCTATGGCGAAGGAATTGAGGGTTTCCTTTTTCAGGTTTTCTGAAACGGCGGTAATGGCATCCGATTCGTTCATGGAAAAAGTAACCACCGATTCGTACATTTTATCTTTTCCAACCAGGGTAATATCGGTACCGTGCAGGGTGGTGATATAGGGAATATCCCTTCCGGTTTTCTTCAGAATCTGCATAGCCAGGTATGCCGACGAAGCATGCGGAATAGCATAATGCACATGCAATAGTTCGAGCTGATTATTAATGATTACATCTACCAGCGTCGAAGACAAAGCTGATTCGTATGGCGGGAAATCGAATAAGGGATAAGTGGGAACCGTGACTTCGTGATAAAAGATATTGGGATTAAAGGCATCCAACCGAACCGGTTGCTGGTAGCTGATGAAGTGAACGATATGTCCCTTATCGGCCAACGCCTTACCCAGCTCGGTGGCGAGTACACCGCTTCCACCAAAGGTTGGATAGCAAACAATACCTATTCTCATGTTTTAAAAATTGCACACAAATGTACTGGATTAGCCTTGGCCGGAAGATAGAATTTAACAATGACTACATGGCTCCGGCACAAATCGCATCTACCACGCCGGGATCCAGCAGTGTAGATGTATCGCCTAACTGACTGAATTCTCCTTCCGCTATTTTTCGAAGAATCCGACGCATTATTTTTCCACTGCGGGTTTTAGGCAAGGCATTTACAAACTGAATTTTATCGGGTCGGGCAATGGGACCGATCAGCCGGCTGACCGTTTGTTGTATATCGGCTTTGAGAAGCAACAGGTCTGGCATCTCACCCTGAAAAATTACATAGGCATATATTCCCCAGCCCTTTGTTTCG
>CAYWKR010000170.1:0-5238 GCA_964458785.1 uncultured Bifidobacterium sp.
ACTCCAATTAAAGTAAATATCGCTGATCTGAATTCCTTGAATCCGGATCTGTTGGGGAAATTGATTCAAATTGATAGTGCCGAATTTGTAGCCGGTGAAGTGGGCTTGCCTTATGCACAGGATCCCAATATTGCATCCGGAACCGATCGTACCATTGAAGATTGTGTGGGCGACGATATCATTGTTCGTATGAGTGGATATTCTACCTTCCGCAATGAATTGATTCCAGCCGGTAAAGGACCTATCACTGCGGTCTTCTCACGATATAACAATACCCCTCAATTACTGATTCGGGATACTACCGATATCAAAATGTATAACACCCGTTGTGGTGGCGTTGTGATTTTACCACCTACCAATATTACCATTGATAGTCTTCGTAAAATGTATCCCGATACCTCAAGTACACAGGTTATTACGCTCGGTAATTATATCATTCACGGAACCGTGATCAGCAGTTATGCCGACAGCAATATTTCGCAAGCTACTTCATCGTATATTCAGGATGAAAGCGGACGGGGAATTAATATTTATGGGATAGCAGGATTGGTACTGGGCGATTCGGTGACTATTAAACTGAACGGGAACCAACTCATAGTGTATAACGGAGCGTTGGAAGTAAAAAAGGGAACAGGCAGTGCTACACTAAATGCTACCAAGGTGGGAACCGGCACAGTGCAACCTGTTACATTAAGTGTGGCCGATCTGGTGAATGATTTGAATAACCCTCTTTTCAAGGCAAGGAAATACGAAAGCGCTTTGGTGAAACTGATGGGGGTAACGGTAACTGCCGGTGGAGGCGGTTTTTTAAACGGGAACAATAATGTAAGCGATGGAACATCCACAATTATTATGTATTGCCGGAATGCCGTTCCATACACCACTACACCTATTCCAGCGGGATTGGTAAATATTACAGCCATTGGAATAAAATACAAAACCACTCCGGAAATATATATCCGTAAAACCAACGACATTCAATAACAAAACCCCATACATAGAAGATGAAAAAATTAATACTCTCTTTTCTTTTTGGCGGCATGATCATGCTGTCGAATGCACAGGTTGTCATTTCGTCGGTGGCCTCCCCGTACACACAAAACTTTGATGCCTTATCGAACGACACCACCTTTACCACTACCCATAGCATGGCCATCACGGGCTGGGCAATATTTGAACGGGGAACGGGTACTGCTGTAGACCAGATGTACAAAGTAGACCGGGGTACCCATAACAATGGCGAAACCTACAGTTATGGCGATTCAGCGGCTACCGACCGGGCCCTGGGATCTCTGGCTTCCGCATCTAATCTGCCTTCATTCGGAGTAGGCTTTTTAAACAGCACCGGCGCAAGTATTACTACCTTTAATGTGAGCTATAAGGGAGAACAATGGCGTTCCGGAGATACCTCAGCCTCGAGTCTGGATTCTCTGATTTTTGAATATTCAACCACAGCCACTGGAGTTAATGATACGCTGGCTATCTGGAATCCGGTGTACAGCCTGATGTTGAATACCATTAACCTCACAACTACAACGGTTGGAGCACTTGATGGAAATACCAATTCCAATACCGTGAGTGGAAGCTTTACAGCCTTGGTGGCCAATGGTTCGAAAATCTTTTTCCGCTGGAGAGATATCAATAAAATTCAAAGCGATGATGGTTTGGCTATCGATGACCTCAGTGTAACTTTGGCCACCGGTGGTACACCCAAACCTATTCTGGTTTCAACTAATCCGGCCGATAATGCTACGTTGGTGAGTCCATCACTGACTTCACTAACCATGACCTTTGATCAGAATGTAACTGCCGGTACCGGTAATATCAAAATCAATAACCTAACGGATGTCAGCACGCAAACCATAGCCTGTACCGCAGCAACTATCAGCGGAGCCGTTGTTACTATTCCGGGTGTGACCCTGTTGGCTGGAAAACAATATTCAGTTCAATTCGATAGTACAGCCTTTACAGCCGGTAGTGTGAATTCATACGGTATATACGATAATACCAGCTGGAATTTCGAAACTATGCCGAACGCTATTTTCGATTACACACAAAATAATCTGGATTTTCATTATGTTTCCGACGGACAGTTTCTTTTGAATATGGATCAGGATACCGATCTGCAGGCAACCATCTATGCTGCCAACGGACAAATTCTGAGCACAGAAAAAATTCACTGTCAACAGGGCGTAAATCACGTTGTACCTAAAAATATTCCAACAGCGCAAGGAATCTACCTGATTCGTTTACAAGGGGATGGCCGCATGGGTGTTTTGACTTTCGTGAAATAATAATTCCGACTTCTCGTTTATAAAACCGCTGGATTCCGGCGGTTTTTTTATTTTTAGCATTTCGCACCTTGCTCAGACAATTTATAAGCTGGAAATCGTTTTTGGTTTTGATGGCCGTAGTCATCGCAGCCGTTTCGTTGTATTATGCCAATAACCTGACAAAAAAACTGGCCGATGAAGAGCGAAAAAAAGTAGAATTTATCAGTCAGGCCCTGGAAACCATTGGCCGTTCAACCGATGGTGATATCATTCTGGCCACCTCGATCATTGAAAAAAATACCACCATTCCTTTAATTCAAACCGACTTTAAGGACAGTATTCTGAATTTCAATAATATCGATTCACTCGAAACCCAACCTGAACAATTAAATGAAATATTTAAGGAGTTAAAAAAATTACATCCGCCCATTCTGATCAGTATTTCGGAAAATGAAAAACAAAAAATTTATTACGGTGAATCGCAGTTACTGAAAGAACTTCGGTATTTCCCATATGTATTGCTTTGTATACTTTTTTTATTTGTCATTATCGTGGTGTCATATCTCAGTTCTACCGGCCGGTATATTCAGGATAGGGTATGGGTTGGAATGAGTAAAGAAACGGCTCATCAACTCGGTACACCGTTGACCTCCTTGGTGGCATGGATTGAATACCTGAAATCGACTCAGGTTGAAACCGAAGCATTACAGGAAATGGAGAAGGATGTCAATCGCTTACAATTGATTGCCGAACGATTTTCAAAAATCGGCAGCGTGCCTTCACTCCAAAGTGAAAATCTCTATGTTCGTCTGGGTAATATCAGCCGCTATATGCAGAAAAGAGCTTCGCGGAATATTGGCTTTCAGATTCCGGATGAAACCAGGTCACTCGAGGTGATGATGTGTGGCCCATTGTTCGACTGGGTGATTGAAAATCTGATTCGTAATTCACTGGATGCCATGGATGGGAAAGGCAAAATCAGTATTCAGGTACAGGAGTTACCCCATCAAGTGGCTATCGATATCAGTGATACCGGAAAAGGTATAGCTCCCCGGCATCTGAAGAAAGTGTTCAAGCCCGGATTTTCCACCAAGAAAAGAGGGTGGGGACTGGGCCTTTCACTTTCGAAACGAATCATCGAAGAGTATCATCATGGCGAAATTTTTGTTCGTCGTTCTGAAATCGGAAAGGGAACCACCTTCCGGATTGTATTGAAAAAATAGTTTAGGCTACTTTCCTTTGATGCAAATGATTAATGTGTAAATTCGCAGCCTTGTTGCGGAGGTGGCGAAATGGCAGACGCACTACCTTGAGGTGGTAGCGCTCGAAAGGGCGTGGGAGTTCGAGTCTCCTCTTCCGCACGATAACAGAACAGGTGTAAAATGGGGCCTGTTCTGTTTTTTTATATAAGAATTACACAGCCTGTATTACTTTAGCCCGGGAAAACAAGCATTCATGCGTAAAATAATTTTCTTATCGGTGTTCTTTCTTCTTCTCTTTGCTACCGGATATATCTATTGGTTTTATTACAATGCCTTTAGCGATGGTTCCAGAGAAGGCTTGCTGATTAAATGTTCCAGGAAGGGAAATATTTTTAAAACGTATGAATGTGAAATGATACAGCCGGGGACCAGAATTATTCAGGTTGGAATTATGAACACGAATAATTTTTTCTTCTCCGTGGTAGATGGAAAATTAGCCGATAGTCTGGATAAGGTTCTCAATAAATCGGTCAAAGTTCATTATACCCAATACCGGAAATCACTGCCCTGGCGTGGGGAGAATTATAACGGAAAGAACCAGGAAAACGGACAATACATCGTTGACCGGATTGTGAGTGTGAATTAAAATGTACACACCGGTTTTTAGCTTCCATCAGATCCCGGCATAAAGCCCGAAAATGGCAGGTCGTTTATGGAAAGTTTTGCTTTGTTTTCGCCAATCACGGCAAGGCATGGAAACAATTTCTTCTGTTTCTCCTGTCAGATTACATGCCACACTGAGGCGCGTTTCCGGATGACAGGTTTCCAGTAATGCCGATAATAACTGATCGTTCCGGTAAGGAGCTTCGATAAAGAACTGCGAACAATTTCTGTTCCGGCTATCTCTTTCAATTTCCAGAATTTTATTTTTCAATTCAGGTTGTTTATAGGGTAAATAACCCCAGAACTGAAAATGTTGTCCGTTAAACCCCGAACCCATTAAAGCCAGCAGTATCGAATTAGGACCTACATAGGGAATAACCCGAACCTTAAGCTGATGGGCCATTTGAACCAGCAGTGAACCGGGATCGGCAATGGCCGGACAACCACTTTCACTCATCACACCTACCTGCCATCCCTGTTCAAAATAGCCTTCCAATTCGGTAAGTCCTTCCTGCCGATGCTCATTCACCAGATGGAACCGGAGCACATTAATATCGAGTGCAGGATGAACCTTTTTTAAAAAACGCCGGGCACTTCGTAACTCTTCCACATACCAGACACGGATTTGGGGAATAATTTCCCTGACCGATAGCGGAATTCCATGCATCCCTTCCTCGGCTAACAGATTGGGAATCAAATGAAGATTTCCGCCTGGCATAAAACAACCTGATTCATTGAAGGAGCAAGATACAGTTCTCAACGCGGAATCGGGGGATTCTTTTAACAACTCCCCTATAAAAAAAATGTACTTTTGACGTTTTGGAACCAAATGGAGATACAGGCAGGCCCCTTACTTAGTACCATTCAATTTCCTTCTGATTTGAAAAAACTCAGAAAGGATCAATTGCCACAGGTCTGCACCGAATTGCGCCAGTTCATCATCGATAGTGTAAGTGTAAACGGTGGACATTTTGGTGCCAGTTTAGGTGTGGTGGAACTGACCGTGGCCCTTCACTATGTTTACGATACCCCGAACGATAAACTGGTTTGGGATGTAGGTCATCAGGCATACGGACACAAAATTCTTACCGGTCGTCGAC
>CAYWKR010000171.1:0-5233 GCA_964458785.1 uncultured Bifidobacterium sp.
GTCACTGCTTGTTTCCACTTCTGTTTTTCCACTCCATAAACTCAAATCGGAACCACAATTCGCCTGCACCCGAAATTCGTAGCGACTACATCCCTGCAATCCGGAAAGGCTGTATGAGGTACCGGTACAGGAAATATTTTGCCAGCCTAATTCTCCTACCGGACGGTATTGAATGGTGTACGAAGCCGCACCGGTATTATTCCAGCTCAATTGTACCCACCCACTGTTCCACACCGGGGTATTCATCACAGGAGTGGTACAGGTATGAAAACTTTCCAGCTTTGTTTCCCAAACACCCCGTCCAAAATAAGAAGCATACAAACGGGCATCGGTACCCCCATCATTGAAGCACATAAAATCGGTGATAGCTGCTATAGTAGGTAATACCCCGCTATAATTCACCCAATCGGTCATACTCTGATTCCGGTAATACATGCCCGAACTATTCCCACAGTATACTCCAAACCGACCGCCATAATCATCCAGAAAAATTCGCAGCTGGGTGATATTTGGAAGCGATCCACTATAATCGGTAAAGCTTTGCCCTCCGTCTACCGACTGGTATACTTTATTTGTGAGTATAACGAAAATGAGATTGGTATCGATACCGGAAATAACAATATCGCTTGCCGAGGATGTAACCGGGAAAAGCACGCTGCTGAATACCGGAACTGAATCGAGTGCATTATGTGTAATGAAAAATTTACTCCCTAAACTATAGGCAAAAATATTCCGGTGCCCCGTGCAGGTTGCCATCGCTTTTACCGAAGACGTGACCGGCGTAATTTGTTTCCATACCGGTGTATTAGATCCAAGATTACGGGTTTGCCATATACTGGTTCCTCCAACATAAGCTAACTGCTGATCATCCGGCGAAAAAGCATGCTTCATCACTGTTGAAGTTATCGAAGCCGGTACTTCATAGGAATTACTTCCACCTGAAGGAAGTGGTCTTCGCTTTTTATCATTGAAATAATAAACAAACTGTTGTTCCGAATAATCCATCTGCATCCTTGTTGTCCAGTCTCCTCCCCGATTGGTTTTCCATAAACCACTACTGAAGTATAATTCCCCATTATCCTGTGTTCCGGTACTGAGGGTTCCGGCATGTAAGGGACTGGCGGCTGCATGATAATTTTCGGTTGCAGATAACCCATCGCTACGTGGTTGCCATTGCGTACCTGCCGATTGTCCGAGCCATACGCCACCATCATTCGCCTGATATAAACGGCCGGTATCCAAAGGATCAAATAAATAATCGTGCATATCGGTATGCAATACTTTCGACCACACCGTTAATTTATCCCAGTGAAGTCCGTCATCGTTACTGCGCCAAACACAATGTGAACCCAGAAATAATTGGGACGCATTGCCCGGATTGGCTTCCAGACAAAAATTATAATTCCCCTGTCCACCTCCTGCAGTATCATATCCGGTTAAGCTATAGGCTGTATCGTGATACTGCATCGTAAAATTCCAGCCGCTATCTGTACTTTTAAAAATGGTTCCTTCATCATTCACGGTTCCCACATACACCACAGCCGCATTTTGTGCACTGGTGGCCATGCGGGTTCCACTGGCCAGAAGATTATTAAACCCACTGACAATTTCAGTCCATGTTTGCCCCTTATCATTGCTCCGGAAAAACTTATTCATGGAAGAAGCATATACCGTGTGGGTTCCGGGTAACGGTTGCCAGCACATATCGGTAAACTGATTTCCGGCCAGCACATTTATCCAGTTTGCCCCCCCGTCAGTGGTACGCCAAATTCCATTCGAACTGGCCGCCAGCAATGTCAGATGATCACTTGAATCCATAAGAATCTCCACCGCCATCCTGTTGGCAAATCCGCCATTAAGCTGTACCCAGTTTTGTCCGCCATCGGTTGTTTTCCAGATACCAAAGTCGTCGCTGTAATAATTCGGGTCGCCGCTTCCCAAATAAATGATATTCGAATCGGTATAATCGATACAAACCGAGGCGGTACCCATTTTGGGAAGCAGATCCGTTCCCAGTGAAAACCAGTGAGCTCCCCGGTCGATACTTTTAAACAAACCCCCGGAGGCTGAACAGGCATACCAGCTATGGAGATTTTGAGGATTTACTTTTAACTGACATACTCTTCCAATTCCGTTTATCTGACCACTGATATTTACCGGGAACGGATCGGGACCGGTTAGCTGCCAGGCCGGACTTTGTGCTGCGACCGGAAATAAACTGGCAGTGCAAAGCATCATCAGCAGATAACGCAGAAACTTTATATCCATTACTTTCTTGATTCCAGGTTTTCTTTCCACTGTTGCAAACGCTCCGGTTTAGACATAATCCGTCCATCGCTGAGTACCCAGGGACTGATTTTTTGTTTCCAGTACAGAAAGCGGCGGTATTCGGCTTCGAGCGGAACAGGAGCCTGTTGTTTTTTCTTCATGAGATGAGCGGATTCAGATTCGGTCGTTTCAGCAGCCCCGAATAGTTCTTCTTCCTCTACCGGTTTTTCATGGGTCGCCCAGTAGCTTTCAAAATCGTGCAAGGCATCAAAATAATTCAACTCCTCATGATCCATAATCTGAACCCACAAGGGAAGTGTTTTTATAACCGGATGTTGGGAACGCCCAATGCCTACTGTTAATACCAGTATCAGAAAAATAGAATACGTTTTCATGCAGGAAGGAAGACCTTAATAAAGCTGACATTTTTCATCCATGGTAATCCCATCTTTGGTAACCACAGTGGAATTGTCTTCACAAAGTTTGGCCGCTTCTTTCTTTTTGTCGCGGATCTTGAATTCTACTACCTGCGATTCAGGCAATCCAGGGGGATTCCCACTGTACGAAATTTTACACTGACAGATATATTCCTGCGTACACGAACTCATCAGCACCAAAATAACAAAGGCAAGGAGGGGCAGGAATTTCTTCATGGAGTCTTAATATTCAGCCAAATATATTGAAAGTATTTTTTTTGGGATAATTATAAAGAATATTTTTACCCCTAATTTCACGAGATGGTATTGGAACAACAACTGGAAAACCTGGAACTTTTGGCCCGTCAGGTAGTAGAAGGGTTTATCATCGGGTTACATAAAAGCCCTTTTCATGGTTTTTCGGTTGAATTTGCAGAGCATCGCCTTTATAATGCCGGCGACAATCTGAAGCATATCGATTGGAAGGTGTATGGCCGGGTAGATAAGTTATTTGTCAAAAAGTACGAAGAAGAAACAAATCTCCGCTGCCAGATTGTGATAGACACGTCGTCCTCGATGCTTTTCCCGGAGGAAAGTGACCAACCGAATAAACTCCAGTTTTCTTGTCTGGCCGCTGCGGCGCTCACTACCCTCTTGAAAAAGCAACTGGATGCCGTAGGGCTGAGTTTTTTCGACACCTCCCTATCGTTGCATACAGCGTGCAAATCGAGTACGGTACATCATAAAATGCTGATGACCGAATTGGAAAAGAAATTGAAGTACGAGGCCAGGAATCAGTCGACCAATACGGCCAATGTATTACATCAAATCGCAGAAACCTTGCATAAACGGTCATTGGTTATCGTTTTCAGTGATATGCTGGATCGCATTTCCGATTTGAATGACTTGTTTGATGCCCTTCAACACCTGAAATACAACAAACATGAGGTTATTCTGTTTCACGTGCAGGATGGAAAACAGGAAGTGGATTTTCAGTTCGAAAACCGACCCTATGAATTCGTTGATATGGAAACCGGTGAAAAATTGAAAATGAATTCGAATCAGCTGCGAAGCGAATATGTGAAACAAATGAAAGCCTATCGGAAGGATCTGGAATTGAAATGCGGGCAATTCGGAATCGATCTGGTTGATGCCAATACCAATGAAGGTTTTGAACGCATCCTGTCTTCCTACCTGATCAAAAGAAATAAAATGATTTAACTCTTTACCCTGTTTCTCACGTCAATCTCATGATGAAAATTTTCTGGACCATCCTTTCATTTCTGTGTGCTTTTGAGGCCCAAAGTCAACCTTATTCGGCCTATACCAATGCCCGGGAGGAGTTTTATATTTTCGACAATGGCGCTGTCAACCGGGTCGAAGCTATCAAACCCCTTCAATTTAAAGTAGGGCGGAATGCAGTGGCCTATATCGACAATGGCCGGAATTTCAAGGTATTTCATGCCGGAGAAGTCACCACAGTCAGTGACCTTTTCACTACCCAATTCGATGTATCCGATGATCTGATTCTGTATCGGAGTGCAAAAATGATTTCTGTGATCGACGGTTCAGATGTGGTGTTATTGTCGCGACTTTGTGAGCGCTATGCACTGGGCGATAGCGTGGTTCTCTTTTACGACATCAACAAATCAACGTTTAATGCCTACTACAATCATCAGATAACCGAATTAGAGAGTTTTTTATCGGTGGATGATCAGGATTTCCGGTTCGACAGTACAGTGAAGGTTTCCGACAATATTGGTGCCTATGTGAATTACAATCAGCAGTTCAAAGTATTTTACAATAACGAGGTATCTACCCTGGAAGCATTTCCTCCCAAACAATTTCAAACCGGACGCAATCTGGTAGCTTATCTGGATGCCAACAACCAGTTTAAAATTTTTCACAAAGGACAAACCTACACCATCGATGCTTTTCCTCCGAAATCGTTTACAGCCGGCGACGATGTTGTAGCCTTTTACAGCAGTGATGGTTATTTTAAAATTTTTTACGATGGGAAACTGCATACTATCGGATACTATGAACCCGATTATTCGGTAGCCGATCGTGTAGTTGCGTTTGCCGATGCCAACGGTTATTTCAAGGCTTTCTACGAAGGAAAGGAAATTACCATCGACAATTATTATCCTTCTGATTACAAGGCTTCCTATAACTCGCTGGTGTATACCAACCGATCGAACGTGCTTCGTTTTTTCACTAAAGGAACCGTGTACGATATTACATCGATGACCCTGGATCAGGTACAACTCGATTACGATGTACTGCAATACAAGGTGGGATTCAACACCTATAAAATGTTCTACAACGGAGAGTTTTACAATTAACTTAACGCCCGGGAATTTACCTTTGAACGCCTTTTAGAAACACATGAAACCTCTTTTGTTCACCTTACTTTCCCTGCTGAATATCTGTAGTGCTCAGGCTGCCAAGATGCTGATACCCATGGATGAGAGCAGTCAGAAAAATCACCTGAAAGCGTACGGTATTGCGTATTACATCTTGAAAAAAAAAAAAAAAGTGGACTGGTT
>CAYWKR010000172.1:0-5232 GCA_964458785.1 uncultured Bifidobacterium sp.
GCATCATCGTCGCAAGCCACCTTATGAACCGAGGCACAGGAAGAACCCAGCCATAAACCCAAACCGGTATCGGCCAGTGAACCGGAGTCGGTTCGAACACTTAAATTGCCTGACAGGGGTATAGGAATTTTAAACCAGAGATCGCCCCCCTGAAAATTCGCACAACCGGCATTTAATGTAGAAGAAGCCATTCCGGAATTGTTTACCGTATAGGTAACAGCGGTATCAATTAAGGTGGCGGTACAGGCATGATTACCTGGAATAATGGTTCCTGTGCATACCACCGGGGCATTATAAACCGATCCGGTTAATGGTGTGGGACCATCGTGAAACAGTACATTCCATTGGGCATCGTACAGTTGATAGGTATTTTCGTTTTCATAACTGCCCGGGGTATAGGTCAGGTGTATTGAATCGCCCGGACATAAGGTGAAAGTTTGTGCTGTGGCAAATTGTGATGCGCTATAGGTGCCTAATAAGGTAGTATTCTGATATACTTTCAGTGATCCGCCATTCCAGCCGTCACCATAACTATCCTGCATGCACAGGTGGTATTGACAGCATTGTGCGCGGGAAGACAAGGTAGAGAGACAAAGAATAAACAGGGTGAACCTAAGAGATGGCAGAAAGCGTAATCCGGAAAATTTCATGGGGATGAAGTTAATGGATTTGAATAGATTTGAATGATGAAAAATCCATTTCAGCCGGGCGATATAAAGCAATATGAACGGGAAGTCAGAACAGACGATATAGCCTCGTTCGACAGCGGAACGGTACATGCGGTGTATTCGACGTTTGCCTTATGCCGTGATGCTGAATGGAGTGGTCGCTTGTTTGTGCTGGAGATGAAAGAAGAGGACGAAGAAGGAATCGGCACCCGGCTGGAAGTGGTACATCGTGCTCCGGCCTTTGTGGGTCAGGTGGTGCGCTTTGAATCGCGCTTTGTTGAAATACGCGAACAGGGTGAAATTTTAACCCGCTTTCAGGTGTGGCAGGGAGATCGTTTGATTGCAGAGGGGTTACAGGGCCAGAAGATATTACCTAAACAGAAACTGGAACAGCTATTTCACAAGCTGGAAAAATGTAATTAATATGAAAATCATCAAGTGTGACTATACGTTAATTATATGGCCTCACTGAAGTATGAATTCATAAAAGCGTAAACTGCATTGAACCAGGAAGAAAAAATAAATTTATTTAAACAGTTCACCGACTTTAATGACGCTGAATTGGAATTACTGGTCCCCTATTTCGAATATAAGAAATTGAGAAAAAAAGCGACTTTGTTATCAATCGGAACGGTTTCAAACGAAGTGTACTATCTAATAAAAGGGTGCATCAGGCTGTATTGTGAAAAAGACGGAGAAGAACTTTCAACTTATTTTTTTACTGAAAATATGTTTGCTGGATCATACGATAGTTTTCTCTCCAGGAAGCCAAGTAAAGTAGCCATTGAAACCCTTGAACCCTGTGAAGTATTATCCCTCTCTTATCAATCTCAAACTGAATTGTACAGCATATTTCCAAAAATGAATGAATTTGTACGAAAAGCCCTTGAGATAAGATTTATTCTTCTCCACGATTTATTTATTTCTTACCTATTGAACAGTCCTGAAGAGAGATATCTCATGCTGATAAAAGAAAGACCTGAACTTCTTCAGCGAATTCCACAACACCAGATTGCCTCCTATCTGGGTATTACCAGAGTTTCATTAAGTCGTATCAGGAACCGCTTAGCAAAAAAACAAAAACCTTGAATTTGTATCTTTTGTTATCGAATGGGGCTGGTTACCCAGTGTAATTTTGTTTCTGAAAATTATCATTTGAAATGAAGAAACCAATAAAAAGAATACTCATTGTACTCGGAGTTATCATAGGCCTGATTATTCTTATACTGGCCGGATTTATGTATAAATTCAGTTCAGAAACATCTAAAATGACTCCTGTAGCTACCGGACAAATTTCGGAACATGGATTTGCCATTCAGGATGACTTTGTAAATATGTATCTGATAAAAGACAGTTTGGGCTATATCGCCATTGATGCAGGTATGGATGCAAAGAACATTCAACGGGAGTTGAACAAACTCCAAATCCATCCAGACGAAGTGATTGCCATTTTCCTTACCCATTCTGATATGGACCATGTGGCAGGGATACCTTTATTTAAAAATGCTACATTGTATATGGCACGAAATGAAGTAAAAATGCTCAATGGCGAAAAGCAAAAAATACCCGGTTACAACAATAGTATCTCTAGAAAGGATTATATCCTACTGGATGATCATCAAATAATTACCATTGGAAAACATAAAATTTATTGTATTCTTACGGAAGGCCACACCAGTGGTTCCATGTGTTATCAGGTGAACGATAAAAATCTGTTTACTGGTGATATCTTGAGTTTGCATGATGGTAAACTTGGTCATTCTGTAAAATTCTTTGATCTGGATCACGATATGACAACCCATTCTATTTCTAAGATTACAAACATTCCGGGGGTGGAAGTACTATTGACCTCCCATTGGGGAATATCGCTGGATTATAAAAATGCAGTAAGAGACTGGAAAGAATAGGTAGTACCGTTGAATCTGCTGATAGACTTTATTGTTAATCAGGAGATATAGTCACCCTCTTTACACTTTAGTACAGTTTGTTCCTACATGTTGAACTTTGGTTAAACCATTTACCCAAAGGATTTTATATCGACAACTCTAATAAGTCTGTTCAAGTGATTTTAGGCCATGTAAAAAAAAACTCCGGGAAATCCGGAGTTTATGTTTCAAAATTTTTAGTCCGATTTACGATACCTTTTCAACCTGCAGGTAACCTAATTCGACTGGTGTAGAGCGGCCAAATATTTTTACCACTACTTTCAGTTTCTTCTTCTCTTCGTTCACTTCTTCAATAGTACCATGGAAATCGTTGAACGGACCATCGATAATTTTAACGCTCTCACCCACAATGAATGGTTCGGAAATACCGATACCACTGTCGGCCAGTTCATCCATTTTACCAAACATCTTGTTCACTTCACTTTTACGCAGGGCATCCGGATGATCTTTTCCGAGAAAATGAATTACACCGGAAACATTTTTAATAGCCTGAATCATATCGTCGGATAAACGGGATGTGGTAGCTTCCAGCAAAATATACCCGGAAAACAGAATTTTTTCCCGCATCACTTTCTTTCCGCCCACTACTTTGAATACCTTTTCAACCGGGCACATAATTTGGGTAATAATATTTCCCCAACCCGAACGACGGATTTCAATATCGAGGTAATCCTTGATCTTCTTTTCTTTACCGCTCAGTACACGAAGAACAAACCATTTGTTTTCGGTTTCTTTCTTCTCTATACTTTCTTCCCTGACCGTATCCATGCGTTATTATTTGAAGAATTTATAGAAGGTTTCGAATACCAGCTCAGAGGCGCCATCCATGGCAAAAATTACAAGTGTCAGCATAATAATACTGGCCAGGGTAATGAGTGTGGTTTGCTGTAACTCACTCCATGTAGGCCATGTTACTTTATGAATCAACTCATCGTACGCCTGTTCGAAATAATTCAATACTTTACTCATTGTTCTGTTTTTATAACCGAATGTATTCCATTCGATTCATTTAAAAAAGTGCACGGGTACTAAGATTCGAACTCAGATCAAAGGTTTTGGAGACCCGTATGCTACCATTGCACCATACCCGTGTGAACTGTATTCTAAAAATTACAAGGTACTCAGACCTGCCAAGTACCTTGTAATAAATTAAACACAGTTATATGTGTACCAGTTACGTTGTACTTAGTACTCTTATTTAATAATCTCAGTTACCTGACCTGCACCTACGGTACGACCACCTTCACGGATAGAGAATTTCAACCCTTTTTCCATCGCGATCGGTCCGATCAGTTTCACAGTAATACTTACATTATCACCAGGCATTACCATCTCAGTTCCAGCAGGAAGAGAAATTTCTCCGGTAATATCGGTGGTACGGAAGTAGAACTGCGGACGGTATTTGTTGAAGAATGGAGTATGACGTCCACCTTCTTCCTTGCTTAATACGTAAACCTCAGCTTTAAATTCGGTATGAGGGGTAATAGAACCTGGTTTGCAGATTACCATTCCACGACGGATATCGTTTTTCTCGATACCACGCAACAGTAAACCGGCGTTATCTCCAGCTTCACCTTCGTCGAGTAACTTACGGAACATTTCCACACCGGTACAGGTTGATTTCAGTGGTGATTCGTTAAATCCAACGATTTCAACGTTTTCACCTACTTTAATACGACCACGCTCGATACGTCCTGTAGCCACGGTACCACGACCGGTGATAGAGAACACATCTTCTACCGACATCAAGAAGTCCTGATCTACCGGACGGGGAGGAAGAGGAATATAGCTGTCTACAGCATCCATCAGTTCAGTTACTTTGGCAGTCCATTGTGGTTCACCGGCTAAAGCACCTGTAGCTGAACCCTGAATGATTGGGGTATTATCACCGTCAAATCCATATGAACTTAACAAATCACGGATTTCCATTTCAACCAGTTCCAATAATTCTGGATCCGGAACGATATCTACTTTATTCATAAATACCACCATACGAGGTACACCTACCTGACGGGCCAGCAGGATATGCTCGCGGGTTTGAGGCATCGGACCATCGGTAGCAGCAACTACCAGAATAGCACCGTCCATCTGGGCGGCACCGGTAATCATGTTCTTTACATAGTCAGCGTGACCCGGACAGTCTACGTGAGCGTAGTGACGGGTAGCTGTTTGATATTCAACGTGCGCGGTATTGATGGTGATCCCCCTTTCTTTCTCTTCAGGAGCCCCATCGATATCATCATAGTTCTTCTTTTCAGCCAAACCAATCTTCGACAATACGTCGGTGATTGCAGCTGTTAATGTGGTTTTACCATGATCTACGTGACCGATAGTTCCGATGTTTACGTGCGGCTTGTCCCGCTTGAAGGTCTCTTTTGCCATCTTATTTTGTTTTTAAAAAGGTTTTAGATTTTATTTTTTTAAAATATGGAGTGCAAATGTAATTTTTTGATTTTAAAAACCAAAAATATTTTTAATCCTTCTTGTCGCTCCGGAACTTCCGGCCATCAGGCATTTTTAGTCGCCCCAGACCGCATTTCTTTCCTCGAATAAATGTAATAAAACAGGGTATACGACGAGGTGAATCCCACCGCAATCAGAAAGAGTGCCAGCGAACT
>CAYWKR010000173.1:0-5222 GCA_964458785.1 uncultured Bifidobacterium sp.
GTATTGGCGGTGGGTTATCCGCTGAGTCTGGAAACTACAGTAACGGCCGGTATTGTGAGTGCGAAGTACCGGAATATTGGAATCAATCAGTCGAAAAGCGGTCCGAATGCAGTAGAAAGTTTTATACAAACCGATGCTGCCGTGAATCCCGGAAACAGCGGAGGCGCTTTGGTAAATGCTGCCGGTGATCTGATTGGGATTAATTCGGCCATTGCTTCACCCACCGGATCCTATGCAGGGTATTCCTTTGCCATCCCCTCGAATATTGTTCGCAAGGTGGTAAACGATATGGTAACTTTTGGTAATGTTCAACGGGCGTACCTGGGTATCACCTTCAGCGACAGTAAAACGGCCGGTCCGGAAAAACTGGAAAGTATGGGCCTGGATAAAACCGATGGGGTGTATGTAGAAGAAGTAATGGAAGGAGGAGCCGCCGAAGATGCAGGATTGAAAAAGGGTGATATTATTACGAAGGTGGGTGAAAAGGAAATTCATTTTGGACCTCAATTATCGGAAGCGATAGCACAATATCGTCCGGGCGATAAAGCCAGTTTAACCTTTGTACGCAGTGGAAGTGAGCGTACTGCCAGTGTGGTGTTTAAGGAAAAAACAGGTACAAGAAATGTGGCGAGTTCGTTTGCAAAAGAACTGCTGGGCGCTGAATTTACCGAATTATCCAAAGAAGACTGTCGCCGGTTTGGTGTGAAAGGTGGGGTGAAGGTGAGTGCAATTAATCCAAGAGGGGATCTGGCTCGCGGAACCCGCATTAAGAGCGGTTTTATTATTACCCAGGTGAATGACGATGCCGTAATGACGCTGGAAGATTTGAACCGCTTTCTGAGCAGTGGTGAACGCGACTACCAGATTGGAGGCATTTATCCCAACATACAGGGCGTTTATTATTACACATTGCGGATTAATAATTAAAGCTGAGCATCATTCAGAAAAGAGGCTGTTCCTTTGGAGCAGTCTCTTTTTTTTACACCCCAAACGGCTATTGCGTAAAAGCATGAACGAGGTATGATTGTCATAGATGGCCCTGATGCAGCGAAAATCCTTTGCCCGAACATGTGGCTGATGCTGGAATAAGGAACGGTTCAACAGGGCAAAGATTGCAGCAGGCAGCAGGCGGAAACCGGGGAAGGACGCGGAGTATGATGCCACAAATCCCGCACGAGGGCGGGACTTGCAGTTGGTTTAAGAACAAAAATTTTTATTCGGCCATATTGTTCAGCATCTGAACGGTAGCCTCTTTACCCCAGGAGGGTTGGAGTTCGTCTTTAGGCGGGAATTTTTCAAATTTCTCAGAGGCGGTCAGAAACAGTTTTTCAGCCACCTTTTTTCCACCACCAAATTGTTCGGGGGTATAATAGGCTGATTGGCCCTGCAGAAAATAAATTCTTGGATTATCGGGATTCAGGGCTTTAGCCTGTGCCAGTAATTTGGCGCTTTCCGTTCCGTATTTCATACCACGGCTCATAGGGTCTACACTAATGCGGGTTGATTTACTGAAGGCCTGCAGACAAAGCACTTCATCGCTCTCTTTGGTGGCTGAAATTTCAGATAACATACGGTCGGCTACATCGAGTATAGCATCCACTTTATCTTTTTCCGGGGAGAACATGGCTTGCATTACCATGCTGAATGCAGAATAATATTTAGGGAGCCATTGTGTTTTTTCGGCTTCAGCAATACGATTAAAACCATTAGCTGCTTCTTCGTAAGCTGCAGGATCGTTTTTAGCTTCATTTAATTTGGTGAGCATGTTTTTCATGCCTTTCTTATACTGTTCCGATTGTGCAAACACCCCCAGGGTGAGGAAAAGGAAGGACAGGGAAAGAAGTACTTTTTTCATGTGGAATAAAATTTTGTACACAAATATCGGGTAAATCATTATATGTACAGGCCTTTCCTTGAAAATAAATTGGCGAAGTAAACGTACCGGGCATAAAAAAATCCCACGAATGGGATTTTTTCAAAGACCGTACAGAATTATAATTTATTGAATGTAGCAGATACTTTTTTGCCGTTCGAACGAGCGGTAACAAAATAAGTACCCGTAGTCAGCTGACTGCAATCTACATAACACTGACCATTTAGTATTACCATAGGGGCATTCATCACCTGTCCATTCAACCCGATGATTAATACACCGGAAGCGTCGGTGGATAAACCTTGGAGTGTCATTTTATCCTGAACCGGATTAGGCGAGCAGTTGAACCCTGTTGTATTTACTTCATTGATTCCACTGGGGGAACCGATAGGAATAGTTTGGGAAATATTATTCCATTGGTCACCGGAATCATCGGAAAGGTTTCCGTTTACGGCATTTCCAACCGCACTGAAGGTTCCTGAAGTCACCGACGGAGAAGCCGGAGCAATCCATGAAAAGTTGAAGGTGGCCTGACTTCCGGAGAGGGCCATAGGGGCTGTATGGGTAATTTCGGTTTGAGCACCATTGGTTTTGCTACCGGTACCGGCCACAAATGTACCGCCACTGCACTTGATATTGAATCCGGCATTTACTTCACCGGTATTGATTACGGTAAACGAAACCGGATAGGTTTGTCCTACTATATAATTGCTGGGCAAGCCATTCAGCATCACAGTGGTGTTGGTGTTTTTGCTACCATGGCAGGTAGAGCAATTGGTACCACCATTAAATTTACCATCCTTGTCGGATGACATGGTAAGATAGATTACGCCAAGTGAAGCGGCTAAAAAAAGTTGTGATAGAATTTTCTTTTTCATGTATACATTTTAATGCCGCAAGATATTACTTGCTTAGTGATGTAGATCACGGACATCACACATCCATCCTTTAAATATACCCCTTGGTCGCAAAAAAAAGTTACAACATGGGTTTGCTGCTCAGAGATTGCTGTCGATGACCTCCTGGCTCCGGTCGATACCCCAGCTCATAAACATACCCAGAAAAATAAATTGCCGGGCGGGTGGGGTGATGGCTTTGCTCAGCAATGAACCGTCCTGATTGAGATCGCGTGAGGCGTAATTATATCCATATACCTGTTTGAAGCCGAAGGGGTTATTGACACTAAGTACAAACACGGTAAAGGCTTTCCGGATAGTTTTCAGGTAATTGAACGACAAACTGAAGTTGTGGTATACCGGCGTTCGGGCGTCCATAAAATGACTGGCATCGGCCGACGGGTTATTGGGGTTGCTCACATTGTAATCGTTGTACGGACGGCCTGAGCTTAAGGTGTAGGTGCCATTGACACCAAACATGCGTTTTACCCAGAATTTTTTAAAAACCAGTGAACCGACATGGGTGGCTGCAAAATCGGGTTGTACCTGACGCAGATAATTCAGAAAGTCGCGTTTGGTATCCAGATAGGAATAACTGATCCAGAAGTCGATTCCCTTAATCAGTTTCTTGTCGCGGTAAAATAGTTCAATCCCTTTGGCATAGCCTTTGCCCGCATTGGAAATCACAGGCTGGGTTTTTATCAGGTCCTGATATTGTTTGTAGTAGGCTTCTACACGCAGCAGACGATCTTTGGGCTGATACTGATAGTTAACTATATAATGTGTGGCCTTCATGTATCGAAGGGATGTGTTGTTGTACAGGTAACTGGTTTCCGGTTTTTGGAAAAATTGTCCGTAAGCCAGCGACACCTGCCCGGCCCGGGTTAATTTGTAGGCTGCCGAAATCCGGGGCGCGATATTCCAACGGTTAAGCAAGGCAGAATACTCACTTCGTATTCCGATTTTACCGGCAATATCGTTGGTGAAGTAAATATCACTTTCAGCAAAGCCGGCAATCAGTTGATCATGAATTTTGGATGATCGTACCGGGTTCAGCGGATGGGCTGCCGTTTCGCTTTGGTTTTCATCGCTACTGTTCTGGTATTCAGCACCAAAGCGAATGGCATTCAGGTTGTTCAGACTTTTATCGATGACGACCTTACCGGTGACCAAAGCATTTTGATTTCCAATTTTAAGCCACTCCCGGTAAGCGAAATTCGAATCGGTGACTATTTCCTGTTGTGCATTCAGTACCCGGATCTGAATTGCGTCTTCATTATAACTGGCACTTAGTCCGGCATTCAGTTTCCAGTCGTGCTTGAAATAATTCCGGTATGAAAGATTACCATACACATTTTTATTTTTAATAGCGAAGCCGTCGTTGTACAGGAGGGCCGGGTTATTATACTCCCGGCTATCGAGATTTTCGCGCTGTATATCAATACCCGTATGATTCAGGTAGCCATAGAATTTAAGAAATCCATTCTTTGACGTTTTCAGGCGGTAGTTCAGATCCACCTGATGCACCGTTGGAGCCTGTTTGTAGGTAATATTCTGCCGGATCAGCGCAAAGTAGGGGGTCAGGTTTACATGATTATACCCGATGCCATAGGAATGGGTTTTCTTTTTATTCAGGGTTTGCAAACTGGCACCGATTCCAACGGATGAAATATTGAAGTTCGCCGAAGAACGTTCGGGCAGGTCGATGGTTTCGAGAATCACCGCCGAGGATAGTGCCTGACCATATAAGGCTGAATATCCTCCGGCACTGAATACGGTGCCTTTGAAGATGAAGGGATTAAAACGTCCGCGGGCCCCCAGGTCGGGGATAGATGCGGTAAACGCATTTTTAACCCAGGTACCATCAATAAAGGTTTGTGTTTCACTTCCGGTACCGCCGCGTACAAAAAGTCCTTCCCGTTCGTTGGTTTGCTGCGTTCCGGGTAAGGTTTTCAGCGCACTGTAATTATCACCGTTACTACCTGCAGTGGTTACAATATCCAATGGCTTCAGCACGGTACTTTTTTTCTCATCGCTGGCTTCAAACGATCCTGCACTGATGGTTACCGCTTTCAGATCACTTATTTTTTCTTTTAAAACAAAATTCACCACCTGTTCTTTACCGTTCAGATAAATACTTTTTTCCTGCGTGCTGTATCCCAGATAACTGGCTTTCAGTTTTAAACTATCTTTTTCGCTGGTAGTGAATGAATATTCGCCATTGATCTTCGAAGAGGCTCCATCATAGGTTCCCACCAACGAAATATTTACACCGGGTAAGGTTTGTCCTTTGGTATCGGTCACCTTTCCGCTGATTCGTGTTTGCGCAAAAATCAGGCTGGTGTTCAGAAGAATAATAATTTGAAAGAAAATGAACTTCATACTTCGAAAAAATTGGTGCGACAAATGTACAGTTCATTTTAACTGAAAAGAAGCCCACATCAACAGCTATT
>CAYWKR010000174.1:0-5217 GCA_964458785.1 uncultured Bifidobacterium sp.
CTTTGTTTCGTGCGGAAAACCAACAACAGCACTTTCAACCACCCCACTGTGGGCATTGATGGCATTTTCGATTTCGGCGGTCCCGAGCCGGTGTCCGCTTACATTAAGTACATCATCTACCCGGCCGGTAATACGGTAGTTCCCCTGGGGATCCCGTATACAGCCATCACCGGTAAAATAATAACCGGGATAGGCCGAGAAATACGTTTGCCTGCAGCGTTCATGATCGCCCCAGGTACTGCGAATGGCAGATGGCCATGGAAATGAAATACATAGGTTTCCGCTAATGGTTTCGGCCGGTAATTCGGCCTGGGTGGAATCGCTTCCCGGAACGATTTGTCCCTGTTCATCGAGCAGACAAAGCATAACACCCGGTAAAGGAAGAGTTGCGAAAGAAGGTTTTTCGGGCGTGACACCTGCCAGGTTGGAAATCATGATGCCTCCGGTTTCGGTTTGCCACCAGGTATCTACAATCGGGCAACGCCCCTGGCCAACCTTTTGATGATACCAGTGCCAGGCTTCTTCATTAATGGGTTCTCCTACCGTTCCCAACACCCGCAGGGAACCGAGATTCTTCCCTTCGAACGGATGATCGCCGAATGCCATCAGACTGCGGATAGCAGTAGGAGCGGTATACAAAATAGTTACCCGGTAACGATCTACTATATCCCAGAAACGTCCGGCATCGGGCCAGGTTGGAATGCCTTCGAACAAGAGCGAGGTGGCGCCACACGACAAAGGGCCATAGAGGATATAACTATGTCCCGTAATCCATCCGATATCGGCGGTGCAAAAATGAATATCGTTTTCACGGTATTGAAAAACATTCAGAAAGGTATAATGGGTAAAGAGCATATACCCGGCTATACTATGCACTACGCCTTTGGGTTTTCCGGTGCTTCCGCTGGTATACAAAATAAAAAGCGGGTCTTCCGATTTCATGGGTTCTGCTTCTACAAAGCGAACTCCCTGTTGCTGCACCGCATGCCATTCTTCGTGCCACCACACATCGCGCTGACGGAGCATGGATACCGGTGTGTGACTATGTAAGAGCACCAAAACACGTTCCACATCCGGACATTGAAGCAGGGCCTCATCGATGGCTTCCTTGAGTTTAATTTCCTTGTTTCCACGAAAGGCTCCGTCGGCCGTGATGACGAATTTGCAACCGGCATCCTTTATGCGGTCGGCAATGCTTTGCGAAGAAAAGCCTCCGAAAATTACCGAATGAACAGCGCCCATACGGGCACAGGCCAGAATGGCAATGGCTAATTCGGGGACCATGGGCATATACAAACAAACCCGGTCGCCTTTTTTTAAGCCATTTTTTTTCAGTACGGCCACATACTCACATACGGCTACCAACAATTCACTGTAGGTATAAGATCGGGGTGGCTGGAAGGGATCGTTCGGTTCCCAAAGCAGAGCCACTTTATCGGGTTGCGATTCAGCCCAGCGATCGATACAATTTTCTGTAATATTCAACAATCCATCGCCAAACCAACGTGTGAAGGCTTTGTTGAAATCCCATTGCAGTAATTGTTCGGGAAATTTCTTCCAGCGAAAATGGGTAGCGATTTCCCGCCAAAAAAGTTCGGGCTGTTCGGTGCTTCGTTGATAGGTTTCGTGATAGGCTTGCGGACTGGTAATCTGATATGGAAACTTCATGATACGTAGAAGGGCTAAAGATAAAGGAAAGGCACTAATCGTGCGTAGTGCGGTTAACAGGAATGAAGCATTGGAAAAAAAAGCTGAAGGAATGATATACATTACAATTTTTCATGAGATGGAAATGATCAGGTGATTGAAGAACATGAAAGGGTCCCCCGAAAGAACCATGTTTTATGATCAGATAGACTGGGGGGCATAAAAAATCGCCCGGGTAACACAAACTCCCCCATTCAGACTGGCGTCTTTCTCTCCGTAAATAAGCGAAAGAAGGTGGGAAATCTGTTTTGCATCACTTATCTTTGAGAACCACCCTATGTTTTGATCAAACAATTTGAGTCCTATGCGGAAATTTACCTGTACACTTTTATTGGCTATGTTGCTTTCGTTCAGCTATGATGCGAAGGCCCAATTACCTAATTGCGCCGGATACGATTCGACTTTGATTTTTATTCATTCGGGATCAAATATTATGGCTTATGATCCATCCTTACCGCTTTCAGCTGCGAACCCCTGGGTATTTCTGACTTCCACCATTTCGTTAGCCGGATTAACCATTAGCAATAACCTGAATGGAGGAGCAGCTTCACCTACATTTTACACCAATAGTGGTGGTAATTACTGGTATTATAATGGGGCTGGGTGGACCAATACCGGTCATGCTGTACCCACGGTAAATCCCGGGGGTGGAATGAATTACATTTTTAGCAAGAATGGAGGAACCGGATCGGTGAATCGGTATGATGGCACAGGGGCAGCGACCTTTCTGGTGAATGTGACGATTAATGCCGGGCCTTATGATTTGAGTGTAGACCAGAACGATAATTTTTATCATCTGGAAACCTTTACGAGTCCGGGCAAATTGAAAAAATACAATTCTTCCGGGGTATTGATTGATAGTTTTACTGTTACCGGTAATCCGATATCGGGTGCGGGTGGCGGATTTGCCATGTTAGGCAATATGGTGTACGGAGTATTTGGCGGAAGTCCGAGTTTTTATGGCGGCCCCATTATTGGCTCTGCGGTGAATATGAGTCCGATTGGAAGTTTAAGTGCCAGTGATGTGGCCACCTGTCCGAGCAAATCGGTTTCTTCGGGTCCGGTCATTATTCCGCCTCCGGTAGCGAATTTCAATATCAGCAACGATAGTATTTGCGAGGGAACCTGTATCACATTTACCGATGCTACTACCAATGCGCCCACCGGCTGGCAATGGAATTTTGGAAATGGAACGCCTTCTACTTCCCTGTTACAAAATCCGGGACTGATTTGTTTCAATACACCGGGTGTTAATACCATTACTTTAATCGCCAGTAATTCAGGAGGTGCCGATACGGTGACTAAAACCGTTTGGGTTTTTGCCAAACCGGTGGCTTCAGTGAGTGGTGATAGTTTGTTGTGTGAAGGAGACAGTACCGTATTAACTGCTGCGCCGGGTGGATTGGCATATCAATGGCTGAATGATGGCAGTCTGCAGGAAGTGCATCCCGTGTACCCCACAACAACTACGGTTTATACGGTAGTGGTTACCCAGGCGATTTGCAGCGATACCGTTTCTTATCCGGTGCAGGTGGATCCGAAATTCAATGCCTTTATTCAGGGTGACAGTATTGTTTGCCGCGGAAAGAATGCAGTGCTTAGTGCATTACCCTTAGGGGCCACATCGTATGTATGGAATACCACCGCTACCACTCAAAACATAAATATTACCCCTACTACCGATACGGCTTTATGGGTATTTATTCATCAGGGCGAATGCACCGATTCGGGATATCATTTCATTAAAATATTGGATCCGAATTATGGTTCGTTTACTATACTCGATGATCATTTATGTGTGGGACAACCGGCTTATTTCACCGATTCGATAGTGAATGCCAGTGCGTTCCAGTATGATTTTGGCGATGGAAGTACTGTGGATAATAAACATCATCCGGTACATACCTATTCGGTTCCGGGTAATCCGCATACCGTTACCTTAACCACCGACAATCCGGTATGTGGCACTACTACCTTTAGCTTACCCATAGTGGTGGATGAATATCCATCGGTAAATCTGGGTGAAGATCAGAAATTCTGTGAAGGGCTGACTGCACCGATTGTATTAAGCAATCTGGCGAATCCTTCAGGATTGTATTTATGGAGTACAGGTGAAACCAGCAATTCAATCGTGGTGAATCAGGCCGGACGTTATTGGCTGAAGGCCAGTAATGGGGATTGTGAAACCACCGACAGTATCTGGATAAAAAGAGATTGTTATTTGAATATACCCAACTCCTTTTCACCGAATGGCGATGGACGCAATGATTACTTTCTGCCCAGAGAAATCCTGTCGAGTGGTGTACGTAGTTTTAAAATGGAAATTTATAACCGTTGGGGTGAACAGATTTTCAGTACCACCACCACCGATGGACGGGGATGGGATGGAAAATACAATGGCGTGGATCAACCGGTGGGTGTATTTGTATACCTGATTGATGTGGAGTTTATTAATGGCGTGAAGAAGAACTTTACAGGGAATGTGACTCTGATGCGGTAAGTGTTGATTAAAAAAACGAACAGCTTCTTTTTGGTGGATTATTTTCAGGTTCGGATACATCGGACATGAAAGGTCGATACATACTTATACTGTTTCTGATGGCTGGATCAGTATCCAGAGTGCTTGCACAAGCAGATACACTGGCCATCCGGGAGCAGTTAGCACAGATTCGGGATCGTGATCAAAAAACAAGGAAAGGAAGGGATTCGGTGGCCTATATACATGCGATAGACAGTTCTAATGTACAGATGATAGAAAACCTGATTAGCCGGTATGGCTGGTTGGGAAAAAGTTTTGCAGGGACTGGCGGAAATCAAACCTGTTTTTTGGTGATACAACATGCGGATCTGGCCACGCAATTAAAATATATCCCTTTGCTGAGACAATCAGTTGCCGATGGGGAATCGAATGCTTCGGATTTAGCCCTGATGGAAGACCGGATAAATATGCGTAGCGGAAAAAAGCAACGCTATGGATCGCAGGTAGTGTTGGACAATGAAGGCCGGAATGTATTTTATCCGATAGAAGATGAAAAAAATGTGAATCTGCGCCGGGCTGAAATGGGTCTGGAACCGATAGAAAAATATGCCAGGCATTTTGGCATTATATATATACCGGTGACTTCGGATGGGGGAGAATAGAGGGAAGGGGAATGAGTAATTATTCAAAAGGAGTACTCCAAGGTAATATACACACCGATGTGTTTCCAAACACTCAGCATATTACACTAATAAAAACATGCTATCGTATTGAATGTTTATTTAGAAAAAAGTTGGGAATAATTGATGTTTGAAGAACGATAGCTTTTCTTTCTCACCCCTTCTTCACTTTCAAAAAACGAAAGGCATACTGCATACGGAGCGAGCCATCGTTTTGCAGAAATGGCTGAATGGCTTCTGCTACATCGTGAGCTACAGCATCATAACCGGCTAGTTGTATGGCTTCTCGTGCCGGACCCGATGAAAGTAAGGCTTTGAGTGCCGTTGGTACATTGGGTATGCTGCGCGTAT
>CAYWKR010000175.1:0-5195 GCA_964458785.1 uncultured Bifidobacterium sp.
TCGAGAGTTTCAGGGCGGTTTGTCCACCCAGTTGCACAATTACGCCCTCGGGTTTTTCATGCTCTATTATTTCCCACAGATGTTCCCAGTACACAGGTTCGAAATATAGCTTGTCGGCCATATCGAAATCGGTGCTCACTGTTTCCGGATTGCAGTTGACCATAATGGCTTCGTACCCGCATTCTTTAATGGCCAGCAATCCATGTACGCAACAGTAATCGAATTCAATTCCCTGTCCGATACGATTGGGTCCGGAGCCCAGAACAATAATTTTCTTCTTATTGCTTGATACCGATTCATTTTGTACCAGTGTATTGCCTTCGCATGCCTGCTCAAAAGTGCTATAGAAATACGGGGTTATCGCTTCAAATTCAGCCGAACAGGTATCCACCATTTTATATACCCGGGTAATTCCCAGTGCCTTTCGTTTTTCGTAAACGGCATCCTCATCCCCGTCGTTCATAATACGGGCGATTTGTTCATCCGAGAACCCATGATGTTTAGCTTCCCGTAACAAGGCTTCCGGCAAGGTATCGAGTTTGAAGTGTGCCAGTTCTTTTTCTATTTCACACAAACGGCCAATTTGTTTCAGAAACCATTTATCGATACCATGACTGGCTTTGGAAATAGAATTAACACTGATACCGGCCATCAAGGCATCCTTGATCCGGAAGAGACGATCCCATTTCGGGGTTTTAAGGTATTCAAGTATATCGTCGGTCTTCATCAGACTTTTCCCATAGTATCCCAATCCAACGGCATTATTCTCTAAGCTCTGACAGGCTTTTTGTATTGCTTCAGTAAAACTTCGTCCGATGGCCATCACCTCGCCTACACTTTTCATTTGCAGTCCGAGCGTATCTTTTGCCCCTTTGAATTTATCGAAATTCCAGCGGGGAATTTTTACTATCACATAGTCCAGTGCCGGTTCAAAATAAGCCGATGTATTTCCGGTAATCTGATTTTTCAATTCATCCAGCCGATACCCCAAAGCCAGTTTAGCGGCAATTTTTGCAATCGGGTATCCGGTGGCTTTGGAAGCCAATGCCGACGAACGGGATACCCTTGGATTAATTTCAATGGCAATAATTTCTTCTGTTTCGGGGTTCATGGCAAACTGCACATTGCAACCACCCGCAAAGTTTCCGAGATCGCGCATCATCCGGATAGCGGTATTCCGCATCAGCTGAAAGGCCGTATCGCTAAGGGTCATAGCCGGTGCCACCGTAATCGAATCGCCGGTATGCACGCCCATGGGATCAAAATTCTCGACGGTACAAATAATACACACATTATTCGCACTATCGCGAAGCAATTCCAGTTCAAATTCCTTCCATCCCAATACGGCCTGTTCCACCAGCACTTCATGAATGGGAGAAGCCTGTAAACCCCGATTGAGTGCTTCATCGAGATCTTCCTTTTCATTGACAAATCCGCCACCGGTACCCCCCAGGGTAAACGATGGACGAATCACCAGCGGGAATCCGATCTCCTGGGCAAATTCCTTTCCTTCGAGAAACGAATTGGCTGTTTTCGCTCTTGCCACATTCACGCCCAGTTCAATCATCCATTGCCGGAATTGTTCCCGGTCTTCGGCTTTATCGATAGCCTTAATATCGACCCCGATCAGCCGAACGCCGTATTTCTCCCATAGTCCGAGTTCTTCGGCTTCTTTACAAAGATTTAAAGCGGTTTGTCCGCCCATGGTAGGCAGTACGGCATCAATCTGGTTTTCTTCCAGAATCTGTTCAATACTCTCTACCGTTAATGGAAGCAGATACACCCGGTCGGCCATCATGGGGTCGGTCATAATGGTAGCGGGATTTGAATTAATCAGAATCACTCTCACCCCTTCTTCCCGGAGCGAGCGTGAAGCCTGGGTTCCGCTGTAATCAAATTCGCAGGCCTGTCCGATAATAATAGGTCCTGAACCAATAATCAGTACCGACTGGATGGAGTTGTCTTTAGGCATTTTTTTTTTACCCGAAACGAGCGTTTCGGTGAACACATTAAACCGTCTTATGAGTTGCTAAGGCGCAAATGTAATAGCTGCAAGGCAAATCCCGAAGAATGGGGAAAAGAAAAGGACTATCTATATAAAATTCAAAGAAAAAAGGCGACTCAGAGCTTATCCAGCGTTTTCAGAAAAAGCTGCATACCGTTACGGTTTTCCTCATGGAGTTCGTACGAAATATTTTCACGATAATAGGTTCCCAGATCATACGCCGGAAACGGATGGGCAGCGATAATCTCGTCGAGATGCCTGAAGCCGGTGGCATTAGCTGCTTCGAATTTTTTAATAAACGATGCACTGAGGGCTTTGTTACTGACCCAGGTGGCAAAAACAAAAGGTAAGCGGGTATGCGAATTCCAGGCTTCTGCCAGATCGTACACATAGGGGAAGTGTTTCCGTTGTTCCAGCGCACGGTCGCCAATAATAATGCCGGCGGTTTTTCCCTGTATCTTTTCAATATAAGGCTCGGTGGCTTCCAGAAGGGAAGGACGAATATGCCAGTAATCGCGCATGAGGATACGAAAAAGCGCTACACTGGTTTTTGACTGATCGTCGAGATACACTTCCTGAATTTCTTCAATGGGAACCTGACTGAACAAGGCTACCGAAGCAACCTGATGTTCGGAAGCAATACAGTAGCGGCTAAATACTTCTGCATCCGGAATATTGGGAATAGACGCCACAGGCAATAACGCAATGTCGAGCTGATCTTTCTGCATCCGGGTAGCCAGGTTCGAAGGAACATCGAGAATCAGTTCCACTTCCTCCTTCATTTGCCCCTGTTCGAACCCGTAAATCAGGGGTTTGGTATTCAAATAACTCACCGCACCTACCCTAAGCCTTTTTTGCATAATCGGCTGCAAATATATACGGAAGATTAACTTTGCCCCCTTAATTATTTTACGATGTCAGCAACCCAGGCCCTGATGGCCGTATCGCCGGTCGATGGCCGTTACCGGAAGAATCTTGCAGCCCTTTCTGACTATTTTTCAGAATATGCCCTCATTCGTTATCGTGTTCGGATTGAAACCGAGTATTTTATTGCCCTGCACGAAGCCGGATTCTTTCCGCTTACCCCTTCCCAAATCAAGGCCTTACGAAAAATATATCAGCAGTTCCCGGTGGAAGATGCGTTAAAAGTGAAGGAATTCGAATCGGTTACCAATCATGATGTAAAAGCGGTAGAGTATTTTCTGAAGGAAAAACTGGAATCGCTTCGTTTAAAGAAGTATTCGGAATGGATTCATTTCGGACTGACCTCACAGGATGTCAATAATACCTCGGTACCACTTCTGTGGAAAGAAGCGCTGGAAAATCAATACTATCCGAAAATAAAAGAAATTCACTCGCTGATTGAGCGCTTTGCTACCGAATGGAGTGCAATTCCCATGCTGGCCCGTACACATGGTCAGCCTGCTTCACCTACCCGTTTAGGAAAGGAAATGAAAGTTTTTGCCGAACGAATTGAAAACCAGTTAGTGCTTCTGAAACAAATTCCCTATGCCGCTAAATTTGGCGGAGCGACTGGAAATTTTAATGCGCATGTGGTGGCCTTCCCGAAAAAAGACTGGAAGAAATTTGCCAACCGCTTTGTGAATCAGGCATTGGGATTGAAACGAATGCAGCATACCACGCAAATCGAGCACTACGATTCACTTGCGGCTCAGTTTGATGCCCTCAAACGAATCAATACCATTCTGATCGATTTATGTCGTGATGTATGGACCTATATCAGTATGGATTACTTCAAACAAAAGGTAATGAAAAATGAGGTAGGCAGTTCTGCCATGCCTCATAAGGTAAATCCTATTGATTTCGAAAATGCGGAGGGGAATCTGGGAATTGCCAATGCCCTGTATGAACATTTGTCAGCAAAACTCCCGGTTTCACGACTGCAGCGCGATCTCACCGATTCTACCGTTTTGCGCAATATCGGGGTACCTTTTGCCCATAGTCTGTTAGCTATGCATTCCTTACTCCGGGGTATGAATAAGCTGATAGTGCATGAAGTACGTATTCATGCCGATCTGGAAGCTAACTGGGCCGTGGTTTCAGAGGCTATTCAAACTATTTTACGCCGGGAAAAATTTCCCAAACCCTACGAAGCCCTTAAAGAACTGACCCGGGGAGCGGAGGGTATCAACAAGGAAAGTCTGCACCGTTTTATCGATGGGTTGGCAGTTTCCGAAGCGGTGAAGAAAGAATTGAAGAAGATTAGTCCGCATAATTATACCGGCTGCTGACTTCCGCCACAATAAAATCCATCTTTTTCACTCACTTTTCCTAATTTGGTTTCGTCTTAAAGCGTATGCAGCGAATGAAAGCCAGATTTCTGAGTTTACTATGGATTGGAACAGCGTGTATGGGGAATAGTCTCCATGCCCGTACACTGGAGAAAGGGGATGGGGCAAAAGGACCCTTTATTTCAGGTCATCAGATTGGATTAAATATTGCCCCTTTGGCAGACCGGTTTCTGAAATTCAACAATAGCACCACACCGGCTCCCGGCCCCTGGTTACTTTCGTACCGGATGTTTTTAAAAGAACGAAGTGCCATTCGACTGGGGTTGGGTGGTAATCAGACCCATGAAAAAATTGAAGCTTCCACCAGCAGCAATCCGCGAAGTATTCAATCGTACCGGGCTGATGTAGCCATAGGGTATGAATATTATGTTCTGAATAGTCCGCGCTGGAAATGCGGAACCGGATTGATGGTGATCTGGGATAAAACCGACAGTCTTTCGGAAGAAACCGATGTACAGGCAAATCGCTTTATACAACATAATAAAATGCAGGCCTTTGGGGTGGGTGCCAACCTTTCGCTTCAATGGAGGATCAGTCAGCGCGTGGCCTTAGGTACCGATGCCGGCATGTATTATTCCAAACAAACCAATAGTACCAAAACCGAATTCATCGGCCCTTTCCCTCAAAATACCTATAATAAATCATCGGTGAGCAGCATCAGTCCGGTGTACCCTGTCAGCCTCTTCATTTTGTTTCACTTCAATTAAACATCGCAATGAAAAAAATTCTTGTTCTTTCCGCATTTGTTCTGGGTTTATTTCTGGCCTGTAAAAAACCGGCAACAAATATTCCCAACGAGTATTTAAACGATGCCCCTACTCTTCCGGCCACAGCATACGATTATGCCGGCAGACTGAATACCTTTAATCAGCTTCGCT
>CAYWKR010000176.1:0-5186 GCA_964458785.1 uncultured Bifidobacterium sp.
AGTGAACCTTTTTGTTCGCCCTTCATGCACAAATAAGGAGCAAGAAAGGCAGCATCAAAACTATTGGGCACCCCATACGACGAACTGTCACCATCGTAGTAAGCCTGTCGTGCAAATTTCACCGCTTCTACCAGCGACAAGGGTTTCGACAATTCGGGATACTCCTTTAAGGCGATACAGAGTTCGTCCATACGACTCATGGTTTGAAGATTCACTGCACCGTTTTTCTTTTTCGTATCCACCATAATCTCCAGAGGCATCACCCCATGAAAATGCTTTTCAAAAAACTGGAGATCGGTATAAATGGCATTCTGTTTAGGAAGATCATCGACAATAAAGCCCAGATTTTTTAATCCTGCTATTCCTATCACTGAAATTCCCAGTAATACCAGCCAAAAGGTAGTGGTATACTTTTTATGATTCAGTACCCAATATTCGAAGCGGAGTAAAATAGCTCCGAGGTATTTGTTTTCGAGATAGGCGGTATGCCGGGTATCGGGTTCTTTCAGGAAGGAGAAAATAGCCGGAATACTGAGCAGGGAAATCACAAACACTACCAGGATACTGATACCAGCTACTAATCCAAATTCCTTTAATACCTGACTGCGGGTGAAGAAGAATACCCCAAAACCTATAGCGGCCGTGAGGTTGGTGAATAAGGTAACGATCCCCATGCGCTCTACCATGTGGATCAGGGCCTCCCTTTTATTCTTGAATACCGCAAACTGTGTATGGTATTTATTCAGGAAGTAAATACAATTTGGAATTCCGATCACTACAATTAACGGAGCAATCAGAGCTGTAAGAATGGTAATCCGGTAGTCCATCAGGTATAAAATACCCACGGCCCAAAGCACCCCCGAAAACACCACCACTACCGAAAAAAACATGGCACTGTACGAGCGGAAGAAAAGAAAGAGTACGACCGCCGTCAGCAGCAGGGATGCCATCAAAATCAGATTCATTTCATGCTTCACACGCTGGGCAAATTCGGTACGTATAAAGGGTAAACCTGAGTAATGCATGTGTACCCCACTTTCTTTTGCAAAGCGATCGGTGATATCTTTTATATCCTGAATAATACGAACCCGCTCGGCCGATTGCAATTGGTTTTTATTTAAATAAATGGCACTTAAACAGGCCTTGGTTTCGGGATTGTATAAGAGATTTTGGTAGAAAGGCAAACTAAAGAATTGCTTTACAGCGGAATCGCCGGGAATACCGGCACCAAATACAGGAAAAGTAATTAAACGGGTAGCACTGTCTCCTTCCTCTTTTTTCAAACCTATGGCCGTCGGAATGCTCAGCATTTGTTCTACGCCGTTTACTTTCTTTATGGCTTCCTGCCATTGACGGAACAAACCAAAAAAGGGTTCCCGGTACCAATCTGCTTTCACGAAACCCACCACCATCATGGTTCCGTCTTCTCCAAACATTTTTTTGAATGCCTGGTGTTCGATATACTTTGGATGATCGACTGGAATGGCCGAAGTCATTTCGTACTTCAGTTTCGCCCGGGAGGCAAAAATCCCCATCATCAGGGTTAGGAGTCCGAGCAGGATAAGAACAGGAGTCCGGAATCGGAGAATAAATTCGGCAAGAGCTTTCCACATAAACGGCACAAAGATACCATACCGGGCAAAATATCACAGAACATGAAATATTCTTTCCTGAAACTCGTTAGTGAATACTTACTTTTGATTCATGCCGAAGCCCTTGTATTTCATTCTGTTCAGCCTCTGCATTTCTTTCCGGTCCCATGCACAGGATATTCCCCTGAATCAGTGGCGTACCCATTTCTCGTATCAGCGGGCACTGAGTGTGGCTGCAGGTAAAGACGAAGTGTATGCTGCTGCCGCCGATTTGTTTTCGTATTCGCCGCTTACCCAGGAATACCAACGATATTCAAAGGTCAATGGATTGAATGATGTGAACATTCAATTACTGAGTTACGATGCTACATGGGATGTATTACTGATCCTGTACGAAAACAGTAATATGGATTTGAAGCAGGGCTCTTTATTTTATAATATTCCTGATATTAAAAATGCCAGCTTTACAGGAAGTAAACGCATTCATTCGGTTTTTATTCATCAGAACTTATTTTACCTGTGCAGCGATTTTGGAATCGTGGTTCTGAACCCGGTAAAAAAAGAAATTAAGGAAACCTATGTGTTACAGAAAGGTAGTGGCATTTTATCTGTATATGGACTGGCTGTTTCGAATGGTTATTTCTATGCCGCTACCTCGGATGGTTTATACAAAGCTCCGGAAAACAGCAGTGCGCTGCAGAATTTTGCCACCTGGGTTCCTTTACAAACCATTGCCACCCAACATCTTTTTAGCAGTAATGGAAATTTATATACTGCCGGTCAGGATTCCCTGTTTCGTATTCAGCAGGATACTTTATTCCATGTGTATACAGCGGGTTCGGAAATTCAAAGCATCCGCACCGGAACCAAGGGTATTTATGTATGTGAACGGAATGATTTGAGAAAATGTATTGTGCAACTCAATGCCGATGCCGTATGGGTAGATTCCATTGCCGGTATTAATCCAAACGATGTATGCGAAGACGCCTCCGGTCGTTTGTGGGAAGCCGATGAATGGGAAGGTCTGATTCAACTCGGCGAAGGCAAACAAAAAAACTATTTTCATCCGAATGGGGTATACGATGCATCCTGTTATAACCTGATGCAACAGGGCGATAAAATTTATGTGATGGCCGGTGGTGAATCGGCATGGGAACCAATGTATAGCAGTGGTGGAATTTCGGTTTTCGATTCGGGCGAATGGAAATGGATTAACCGCTATTCCGGTTATGCAGCTATGGATACTGTATTCGATTTCTGTTCGGCAGCCATCGACACCCGGAATCAATACCTTTATGCCTCATCCTTTGGTGGGGGCTTGCTCGAAATTCATCCTGATAAAAGCAGTGTGGTGTATAAAGACAATGGTTTTCTGCAAAGTCAGATCGGGAATCCGGGGGCTAATGTGGTCCCCGATCTGGTATTTGACGATCAGCATAATTTATGGATGACCAATTATGGGGCAGCGGCCCAACTGGTGGTAAAAAAAGCAGATAACAGCTGGCAGAATTTTTCATTGCCTTTTCCCGGTGGTGAAAAGTATGTGAGTCGCTTAGTTATTGGGGATGATGGAAAAAAATGGATCATTGGAGCGCGTGGTATTGGCGTTTTGGTGTATGACGATCACGGAACCATTGACCTGAAAAATGACGATGAATCGAGACTGCTTACCACAGGAAGTGGAAACGGAAATTTACCCAGTAACGAAGTATTATCGATTGCCAAAGACCGTAATGGAAAAATATGGATAGGAACGAATGATGGCATTGGAATTGTGAATTGCCCTGAAAATATTTTAAGCACCAATGGATGTGATGCCGAACTGAAGATTGTAAAATACGATTTGAATGCCGGCTTATTGTTTCAGAAAGAAAGTGTGAATACCATTGCGGTGGACGGTGCCAATAATAAATGGATAGGAACCAATAATGGAGTTTGGCTGATTAGTGATGATGCCGAAAAAATTATATACCGCTTTTCGAAAGATAACAGTCCGCTTCCTTCTAATGAAATCAAACGGATAATCATTCAACCTGAAAGTGGTGAAGTGTTTATTGCCACTGCCGCCGGTTTAGTTTCGTATCGGGCCCAGGCTACTGAGCCATCTGCCGATGCTTCGACCATGAATATTTTTCCCAATCCGGTGCCACCCGGTTATACTGGACTGATCAGTATCCGGAACCTGAGCGAGAATGCGGATGTGCGTATCACCGACGCATCCGGTCAACTGGTATACCGAACACGTTCACAGGGCGGACAAGCAGTATGGAACGGGAAAAATTATCTGGGTGAGAAACCGGTAAGTGGTGTTTATTTTGTGTTAGTCACCTCATACGACGGGACACAAAGCACCCGGGGAAAATTTATTTATCATCCATAGTGTATCGGTAAAACATGTTGCATCAAACCCGTGGACTGGTACTTAAAAACACCCGGTATGGCGATACCAGTTTGATTGTGAATGTGTATACCGAAAAATTTGGCATTCAGTCGTATTTGGTACAGGGTATCCGGAATAGCAGCAAAAGGTACCGCAGCATAAGTGCAGGTATGTTACAAGCCGGAAGTTTACTGGATTTGGTGGTTTATCATATCCCCAATAAAAATTTGCAACGTATTCGGGAGGCCCGCTTCCTCAGGATCAGCAAAGAGGCCTCCACTGCCATGATCCGCAATGCATTGCTGCTTTATATAGCCGAGTTACTTTATCGCAGTATCAGCGAACCGGAACCGCATCCTGCATTATTTGATTATATTCACCAACAAGTGTGCTTTATACATACTGCCGATGAAAATAAATTAGCGAATCAGGCATTGGTATTTACCTGGCAATTAGCTTCCCATTTGGGGTTCGGTATTCAGAACCGATGGAAAGAAGGGATGCAGTTTTTGGATCTGGAACATGGTGCTTTTTGTACTGCGGATGAACTGAACAGTTTGAATTTTATTGATGAATCCGCTGCCCGTATCCTGAGTCTGCTGCTGGATGACCCATTACACAAAACCCCTGCCGCCACCCGTAAACTTTTATTGAATGCAGCCTTGAAATATATGCAACTCCATGTGCCTCACATGAAGGAACTTAAAAGTGTTCCTATTTTGCAAATGGTATTGGGTTGAGAAATACGCCCATTCCCATTTGTATAAACCGAACGGTTACAGTTTGAAGCACCGATACCAGGTAATCTCTTATCAGCAGCCGGGATTCAACGGGATGCAGTGCATTTGTAACGTACATCGTGATAGTTCATGCCCGGTCATGCTGATCCTTCATCAAAAAAGATGCATTTTCTCTCCGCAGTCACCGGCCGATTGGAGTGTTACTATGGTTGCACATTACGAATACCGGGTCGCTGTGGGGCATAAGGGGAATCAGCGTAAAAACTAACAGTACTAAAGAACTGCTTCCATCATGGGGGCAACTTTTTTTTTGCCCCCCACCTTATGTAGCCTCCCGGCATGTTTTCGTTGGGGGACCCTCAATGATAGTTCCCGCTGCGGTATTTCAAGGCACAAATTTTTGTGGTGGATGTTATTCAATCAATACTTTCGCCACATAGCGTTCCCCATTGACCTCGGCTTGCAAGGTATACA
>CAYWKR010000177.1:0-5148 GCA_964458785.1 uncultured Bifidobacterium sp.
CTCCTGGATGTATACAGTCAGCAATTAGCAGAACAGGGTACACTCATTTATCATCAACGCAAAAATTATCTCGAACACTATATTCCCCTGGTGAAGTTGTTGTATGCCACACTTTGTATGGAACAGGAACCCTGCAGTATTCAGTATCAATCGGCATTGAATGATCACCTGATGTATCCCATGCTTCAGTCTGCCCTGGAAAAGGACAGGGTATTACAGCGAACCACAGCTGGTATTCATCGTGATGATTTAGTTTTTAAACTGAATGACATGCCCTTGAAGCAAGTGGCATCGCAGGGACAACGAAAATCGTTTTTGTTTGCCTTAAAGCTCGCTCAATATGAAATGGTGAGCCGCTTAACCGGGAAGCAGGCTTTATTGTTGCTGGATGATTTGTTTGAAAAACTGGATGAAAAAAGGAGCAGGCAATTGACGGAGTATATTCTTCAGTGTAGCGGCCAGGTTTGGATTACCGATACACATGTCGAACGTTTATTGCCGGCCTTTGAACAATCGGAACAGGAAGTCACCTGGATTTCACTCACGAACGAATAATACGCCAGTACACTTTGGCAATCCTTCGTTTCGGATCGATGGGAGCATACGAACGTCCAATCTCAGGTAAATTCACACTGCGGCCTTCAATTATAAAATCAATGATAACCTGTCGGTGAATTCGTAATTCCAGTTTACGTTCATGAACCATTTCGGAAAGAATATTTCCCAGATCCTTAGCCCTGAAATACGATACATAGCGGCGATATTCCGCGGTATCGAGATGATCTTTCTGTGCGCGGTACAGTAATTCATCGAATCCGGCACTATTCGTTTGCATGGGAGTTTCATCGCAATAACCGACTACGGCAACTTCTGCATGCAGCGATCCTGACTTTCCTGCCGAATTAAAAATACTATCAATCAGGGGCGCAAAGGTTTCGCGGGCAGCACTCCGGAAACTCTCACTCAAACTGATGGCATCGGGAGCATAAAAGGATGCTTTGGAAAATTTTGTAAACAGGCTGATGTCTAGTTCGCGATCTTCCTGTATATCCCGGTATACCTGTGTCAGGTCCTCCCGGTCGCCATAAAAAAATCGTTCCACAAAACGAATTTTTCCATCGGGCATCACAAGCCGGAAGTATTTTTCGTAAAATGTTTTTGAGTCTGAAGTGGATTGGGGTCTTATGGCAGAAGGGGCTTCCACGGATTCTTCATTTGTATTCACCTGCAGGGTAGTCTGGCATGAACTCACTATACACGCCAAAAACAGGGCTATATGAAGCTGAGGTATCTTCATGGCTGATCATCTCCGAAATAAACCGGTTCAGTGTTTTCTGTCTGACGAACCACAGGAGTAACTTCTCTCTTTTCGGCGGGAGCCGGTTGTGCCGGAGAAAGGGTAGCATGGGTTGAAGCAGAATGAATCCGGGGCGCTTCCTGAACAGAAACGGGTTTAACCCGGCTGTTCCGTTGCGGCCTGACTGATTGTATTTGAGAACCTGCCGGGGCTATAGGTGATGTTTCTGCTCTTTGTTCGTTCGGTTGAACTGGTGAAGCAAGGGGTGGAGCTGTTGCCGGTGCTGCGACCTGCGCCGGAATGTATTGAGGAACAACTACCGGTGTAGCTGTTTTCTGAAATAGCAGATACCCGATAATGAGTCCCGACAATAACAAATTAAGTACCCCCAGCCATTTGATAAAGGAATCGCGACCTGTATTACGGTTTGTAAAGTATCCCGAAATTTCTTTTCGCAAATCTTCCTTGTTCTGAAATACCTGTTGCAGGATACGTTCGTTGGAAACACGCAATTCGTTGATGATTTCGTTCTTCAAACTTTTGCGTCCCAGACTTTCAATTTTTTCATCCAGCTGATGCAATTGCTCCCGGATATCCTCTCCGCTTCGGGGTAGGTTTTCAGAGGATGGGGACGTTTTTTTATCTGCATCCACAGTAAAAGAAAATTCCTTGAATTGTTTTCTTGCCATCGCTTCCTGTTGCAGTCGTGCTAAGTCGGGGGCTAATTCATGAATAGGATCAACCGCTTCAGAAAATTTGGGTACCTCAGTATCAGGCAAACGTTTCCCGGTTAACTCTGCAACCAGTCGCTGAATGTCCTTTTCGGGTGTTTGAGGCATAACGAAGTGGCACGAAAATAATAAATATTACGAAGTGCCGGCTTAAAAATATAATTTACTTACCTGATTTTCAACAACTTGGAATAAATCTCCTCCGCAGGTAACCATTCGTAGTTTCCCTGGTTACGAAACCAGGTAATTTGCCTCTTTGCATAGTTGCGGGTATGTTGTTCTACCTTATTCATGGCTTCTTCGAGCGAACAGAGTCCGTCGAAATAATTGAAGAGTTCGGAATATCCCACAGTATGTAAAGCGCGAAGTTCTTTGAATGGGATCAACGATTCAACTTCCTGCACCAGTCCGTCCTCCAGCATTTGTTGGGTACGCAAGGCTATCCGTTGATATAATTCATCCCGTGGATGCTCAATGGCGAAACTCATTACTTCAAAGGGTAATTTTTCGGAATGGCCTGTACGGTAGTGCAATATCGATTCGCCCTGACTTCGGGCAAAACATAAGGCACGAAATAAACGGGCACTGTTGTTTTTTTCTTTTCCATTCAGAAAATCCGGATCAACAAGCTGTAACTGTTCAATCAGCCAGGGTGTACCGCCGGCATCAAAACCAAGTTGTACCTCTTCTTCTACCTTCGGATCAACAGGAGGCATGGGGTCTAATCCTTCGAGTAAAGCCTTCAGATATAAGCCGGTTCCACCGCAAACCACGGCGACAGGTTTTTTTTCAAAAATCTGATGAATGTGGGACGTGGCATAGGAAACAAACAAACCAGCCGAGAGCGAATCCCTGACCGAATGCGAACTGATGAAGTGATGCGGTACACTGTTTAACTGTGCTTCGGTGGGTTTGGCTACCCCGATATTCATTTCGCGGTAACATTGCCGGCTGTCGGCACTGATTATTTCAGTTTGAAAATGCCGGGCAATATCAATAGCCAGACCCGTTTTGCCACTGGCGGTGGGACCCGCAATTACAATAAGGGTTTTTTTCATGAAGACAGGTACTTAGATATCTTCCGCACTGGAAAATTCATCTCCGAAGGCATTTTCTTCTTCACTTTCCGACTGACTTTCTTCTCCATCTTCACCATATCCGTCTTCATTACTGTTCAGATCGTATCGTTCTTCAATTTCCACTACACTGTCTTTTTGTGTTGGAATAACACCCAGAAGAGCCGGTGAAATACCTTCACCCCGAACACAACGCGGATACAAATCAATACGCATCGGTTCATGTTCCATGGTAATGAGTTCCATTTCAAAAATCCAGGCTTTGGGGTGAACACAAACGTACAGGAGCTTTTGATGAGGATCGCTGATGAGGGCACCCACCGGGGTTTTCTTCATACTGAGCGCTGCAGCATCCCGTATATTTTTTTCAACGGTGGAAGAAATTTCCCGTTCCCTTTTCCAGTGATGGTCACAGGTGAAAAATGATGCCTCCATATCGGCAGGCAATTGAAATTCTTTTTTCAAACACAGGTGAAGATCGAAATAAGTTTGTCCCGACAGGATTTCCAGATCCCTGAATATCCCGTCATCCTCCTTCCAGCTTGCTTTAAGACGTATCAGCGACATGTCGCAAACTTACGATTTTGGTTCAAGATTCAATTCTTTTGCCTTTAGAATCATGAATTGAAAAGCCTCATCATAGGTATTGGCAATTTCGCCATCGAGTATGGCCTCCCGAACAGCCGTTTTAATATCACCAACCAGTTTGCAGGGGTGAAGCTGAAAGGTTTCCATAATTAATTCCCCGCTGATGGGTGGTTGCCAGTTTCGTATCTGATCTTTTGCCTCTACTTCTTCCAGCCTTTTTTTTACCAGATCAAAATTCTGCCGGAAGCGTTTCACCTTTGCAGGATTCTTCGAGGTGATATCGGCCTTGCATAACAACAATAAATCGTCTATTTCATTGCCCGCATCAAAAAGCAAACGTCGAATGGCGCTATCGGTAATTTCGTCCTTGCTTAAACTGATCGGGCGCAAGTGAAGCTGAACCAGTTTTTGCACATACTTCATTGGTTCGCCAAGAGGCAGTTTCAGTTTTTTAAAAATAGAAGGAACCATTTTTGCACCCACCCATTCGTGCCCATGGAAGGTCCATCCTTTGCCATCTTCAAATTTCTTGGTGGCTGGTTTGGCAATATCGTGCAATAAGGCGGCCCACCGGAGATATAAATCGGTACTGTCGGCGGCCACATTATCCACTACCTGAAGGGTATGATGAAAATTATCCTTATGTCCTTTCCCTTCAATAATTTCTGTTCCTTCCAGTTCGCATAGCTGCGGAAAGATGAATTCCAGTAAACGGCATTGATGCAGCAACAGAAAACCTACCGAAGGTTGTTTGGAAAGCATGATTTTATTGAGTTCGTCGGTAATGCGTTCCTGTGTGATAATTTTTATACGTTCAGCCTGGGAAGCGATGGCTTCCAGTGCTTCGGGTACTATTTTAAATCCAAGCTGTGCGGCGAATCGAATAATACGCATCATTCGCAAGGGGTCGTCGGTGAAGGTTTGAAGCGGATCCAGCGGGGTACGTAACACCCCATTTTCCAGATCACTTATTCCATGAAACGGATCGATGAGTTGTCCATAGTCCTCTTTATTCAAACTAATGGCCATGGCATTAATGGTCAGATCCCGGCGATTCTGATCATCTTCCAGCGTGCCTTCTGAAACATGCGGGTTGCGACTCTCGCTTCGGTACGATTCTTTGCGGGCGCCTACAAATTCAATATCGAGATCCTGATAGCGAACCTGTGCCGTTCCGAAATTCTTGTACACCGACACCTTTGCATTTGGTTTCAGCATGGAAGCAAAACGTTCGGCGAGTGCAATACCATCACCCACACATACAATATCGAGATCTTTCGTGGGGCGGTCCAGCAATTTATCCCTCACAAATCCGCCAGTCACATAGGCAGGCAGTTGGAGCTTTCTGGCCGCGAAGGCGATTTTCTTCAATAACAGCAACTCGTCTTTCGAACATGGAATGTGCATGTGCAATTAAAAAATGTAGAGTAGCCGGGTGGTCCACAAATTATTGAAT
>CAYWKR010000178.1:0-5111 GCA_964458785.1 uncultured Bifidobacterium sp.
GGCATCCGAACGCCTGAAAGCCATTTTATACAGCCGGTGCATCATTTGCCCTATCCATTGACTTCCGGCCATTCCACTACCCAAACCATTCACTGTATTCAGGTAAACAACCCGTTGAAAAACAGTACCCAGGTTGAAATAAATATTGGCCTTGGATGTGTAGCATAAGGCGGCATCGAAACGATACTTGCGTTGAATACGCCAGAATTCGAACATGAGCTGAATGTCGCGAAATGGATTCGATTCTTTAGCCTGTAAGCGGCGAACGGGAACAAAGGGAATATTCCATTGTTGAACGATGCGTTCACTGTACTCGTCGGGTGGGGCCACTGCATATACCGAATATCCAGCCCGGATCAGCGATTCGATCAATGGCTTCCTGAAATTATAAATACTCCAGGCGGTGTTCGATATAACGGCTACTTTTTTCAGTGTTACTGATTTTGTTTATACCATAAAATATACTTCTTCAAGCCTTCTTTAATAGGAGTACGGGGATGATAGCCCAATAATTCTTTTGCCTTATGGATGTTGGCAAAAGTTCGTGTTACATCTCCGGGTTTCATGTTGCTGTAGCGGATATCGGGTTGTTTATGCAGTAATTCGTAAATCAACTTTACCAACTCCTGCAGGGCCACCGGGGTATGATTACCCAGATTAATAATTTCGTACACGGGTTGATGTTGCTGTACATATTTCCATGCCGAAAGCACGCCGGCTACAGTGTCTTCAATATAGGTATAATCGCGCGAAGTGCTCCCGTCACCATATAACTCGATGGGCTGGTTATGTTCGATCTGGTGAATGAATTTCCGGATGGCCAGATCGGGTCGCTGACGGGGGCCGTACACTGTAAAGAAGCGCAAGCAAACGGCATCGATCTGGTATAAATGATGCCAGGTATGAATTTGTAACTCATTCGATTTTTTGGTGAAGGCATAGGGTGAAATCGGATGATCGACTACATCGTTTTCGGCGAAAGGAATTTTATCGTTATTTCCATAAATCGACGAAGAAGAAGCAAACACTAATTTTCGGGAAGGCATCTGCTGTAAAAAATTCAATACCTGATAGGTGCCTTGTAAATTTGTATGCATATAAGCTTCGGGATTCTGCAGTGATGGCAATACACCCGCTTTGGCCGCCAGGTGAATCACTCCTTTCACGGGTAGCGACCGGAACGAATCCCATACTTCGGGCGAACAAATATCCGCTTCTACAAAACGAAACCGGCTATTCTGCAACGAACTTTTCAGGTTTTCTTCTTTACGAAAGCGTTCGTAGAAAGAATCAAAATTATCGATGCCGATCACCTCTTCGCCGTCGTGCAGTAACTTTTCGCAAACATGTGAACCAATAAACCCTGCACAACCCGTTACTATTACCATATGCGCCTTCCTGATGCGTAAACAATTTAAATGCGATCTGCTGCAAACATACATTTTAACTTACATTTGTCCTATTATGTCTTCCGTACTCCTCACCGGTGGTGCAGGCTTCATTGGTTCTAATTTGGTTCGTGTTTTTCTGGAGGATTCCAGGATAAAAAAAGTACGAATACTGGATAATTTCAGTACCGGTTTTCATGAAAATCTGGAAGAATTGCGTACGCATCCCCGTCTTGAAATTATCACCGGCGATATCTGTGATTTCGAAACCTGCCGGCAGGCCATGACGGGAATGGAACTGGTTTGTCATCAGGCGGCTCTGGGTTCGGTACCCCGTAGTATAGCCCATCCTTTAGCTACGCATGAAAGTAATGTGAATGGCACCCTGCATATTTACGAAGCAGCCCGGCAGGCCGGAATACGCCGGATTGTATATGCTGCTTCTTCCTCCACTTATGGCGACAGTACATCATTACCCAAGGTAGAAGATCAGATCGGGAAGCCATTGTCGCCGTATGCAGTCACCAAATATGTAATGGAATTATATGCTGATGTATATGCAAGGGTATACGGCATGGAATTTATCGGGTTACGTTATTTCAATGTATTTGGTCCCCGGCAAAGTCCGAAAGGAGCCTATGCTGCCGTGATTCCTATTTTTATGCAGGCTATGTTAAGCGGACAATCCCCGGTAATTAACGGGGATGGAAGTTTCAGTCGCGATTTTACCTTTATCGATAATGTGATTGATGCCAACCTGAAGGCTTTATTCTGTACTGATACCCGGGCACTGAACCAGGTATATAATATTGCCTATGGGGAAAGCACCACGCTGTTGCAATTGTTTGAAATGATACGGGAATTGTCGGGAAGTACCTTACAGCCCCAATTGGGTCCTAGCCGGAATGGCGATATTCCGCATAGTCTGGCGAGTATCGAAAAAGCGAAACAGCTTCTGGGTTACGAGCCCCGGGTTTCCATCCGGGAAGGATTAGCCAGGGCCTTTAGCTGGTATCAGAAGCAATATCAAAGTCAGATGACTTCGGTATCGTAGCTATTAATAAAAATGGTTTAGTGGGCCTTATGATAGTAACCAAAGAAAAAAGAAGCTTGGATACCATGCGGATGAAACTGGTGCTGACATTTTTTATTTTAGTTTCCCTTGCGGTACCGGCATTATCCAAACCACTGACAGATACAACAGAGAAATTAATTCAAATTCAACTGCTCGCCCCGAAAGAGGCCTATTATTTAGTTCAAAGAACCGCCCAGTTCCAAAATGATAGCCTGTCTGTTTCGAGTGTACGATTTCGCACCGCACTGAAGTATACGTATGACGACGGTGTAACTTTTTCGTATTGCAATCTCGATTCTGTGTTTTCTGTTTTACAGGGCCAGCTGAACATGCCCACATTGAACATCCATTTTGTTAATAAATCACTGGGCTTTTTATACGGGTATTCAACGGTGTATGCATTTTATCCTTTTTTATTCAGAACTGAAGATGGAGGTCAAACATGGCAAACCATTTTTGCCGGACCGGCAGGTACTCTGTTCAGGCGGTCCGATTTTTATATGTTCGACGAATCCAGAGGAATCATAGTGAATAATTGGAATTCACAGCCTGTATTTAATTATATGCTAACCAACGATGGCGGTAAAACCTGGAAGCCACATACGTTCACGATCAGCCGGAAGGATATACAAATTGGAAATTATAATGGGAATCTGAACGAGGTATATTCTGAAAAAGGGCAGGTCACTATTATTTTGAAAAGTCCGGATACAGGGTATCGTGGTACCGAAGATATTTTGGTTATTCAATCAAGCGACTTCGGCAAGACATTTAAGGAACTAAAATAAGCGGGGTACAAAAACCACTACTCAGGTGGTGATCTTTATTCGCCGGACTTCCTTCTTCCCTTTCCGTTCCATGGTGCATACAATAATATACATCATGCCTTCAGGTAAAGGAATGTATAACGAAAAATATGAAGGGCCGGGCTGTACCTGCTGATGAAATACAGATTTGCCCTGCAGAGAAAAAACTTCAATTTGTGCTGCCTGTGTCCATTCATTACTTCCATGAATCAGTAAGTGGCTATCGTGGAAATAGGCCAGTTCGGTTTCCTGTGGTAAGTTTTGTGGGTGAGTACAAACGGAATCGGCAACAGAAAGAATATTTAAACCAATGGTATCAAATAGTGGCAAACGTGAAAAGGCTAACATTGCATTCCCGTGAATATCGCCCAGAAAGGGAACGGGTACACCGGCATGTCCGGTATAATTCAAACGGTACGAACTTTGCAGCGACTCGTTAAAGTGCAAACGAAATCCGGCATCACTTTTCAGTATCTCTACCGGTTTGAATTTGTAGTCTTCGATATAAAAATCGTTGCATACGGCGATATCGGCTTTACAGGGTACAGAATAATCACAAACCAGATCCACATCATGTTCATTCAGCAAATAGGCACCACGTACACTTCGTGAAAAAACCGTTGGCGTATACCGTTCGTGGTATAACTGAATCTGCATTTGTCGGGCCAGTTGTGCGGCCAGTAAAGCATAACCTTTAGTAAAAGTGAAGTGACATAAATCGATGGACGATTGTTTTCCTGCTCCTGTTGACAGACAGGTGGCATCGGCATAGGTTTCACAAAAACGTCGTTGTGCTTCCTGAATTCGTTTCACATCATCTTTTTGCTGATTACAACCGGCCCGAATCTGAAATACATATACCTGTTCGGTGTTCGGAAAATCCTGCTTCCAGGCATGGTATAAGGTCTTGAGTGAATCGAAGTAATTTTGTTCGCTTAAATGATTGGCCGCATCCTGTTCGCCCTGGTACCAAATAATAGCCCGAATGGCATTCTCACAATGTGCTTCACGAACCCGCTTCAGTAAACGGCCATACGAGCTTTGCTGACTGAGCGGATCATTTTCATTTCGCTGAAAGTAGGTAATGGGTTTTCCGCCCACGGCACCATTCATGATAGCGATGGGCATCTGATATTTTTTCATGAGGGTAGTAGCCAGTGCTAAACCCAACTGACCAATATGACCCGGTCTCTTGCGATCACTGTCACCACTTCCCCGGTACCACTTGGCATAATATCCCGCTTCACTGGCCATGCCATAGGTTCTGATAAATTCGTTACATAAGGTATCTGCATATTCACCATACGATGCTGCTTCGGCATTGGATTGACCATGGAGGATGAATACATCACCGGCACAAATACTGTCGGCACTGGCCAGTACAGTAGAATGATTCTCCACAATGTCGTACCGGTATTCTTCCAGGCGGGCAGGCAGGGTATCGACAGCAATAAATCCCCCCCCGCCGGATGAATCCATCTGAATAAGAAAATGTTCGCGTATTAAGGCCCCGTTACGGTATACATTTAAAAAAAGACTATCGCCCGGATGCGACGAACTCCAGGTACCCTGTATGGTGAGCAGCGCATAAGAGGTTCCGGGTATCCGGGGAATCAACGAAAAACTATTGGGAAACGAGGTCAGCACCAACTGGGCATACAACGATGGAGCCGATAGTAACAGAAACAGTAAGACAGAGAATCGGATCATGAACTTTGATTCTTCACCAAACCTAATAAATTATTCGGTAGCTGTTCCTGTGTGTATGAAAATTCATCGCAAACTTAAGTACATTTGTTGCCTTATTACAACGAGCATGAATCAGCATGAATGGCCTCTTTG
>CAYWKR010000179.1:0-5099 GCA_964458785.1 uncultured Bifidobacterium sp.
GTGGATAGCTTTTAATCGTTTCGGCATCCCAATGGGAAGGGTCATGACTCATCAGAATCTGAAACGGATACGATTCGGTGCCGGTGGAGGCTACTTTAAGATTTCCGTAGGAATGAAATCCTTTGGCACTGATATTTTCCACACCAAGTAAAGCAATTTCCGACTCCCCACGTCGTAACACAACATGTTCATTAAGCAATAAATTCCAACCCATCTGTGCATGAATGGCTTTTAACCGGTTCAGATTTTCGGATTTGGCCAAGGGTGATTCCCATTCCACATAATCGCCATAATCGTGATTGCCTAAAATGGAATACACACCTAAGGGCGCCTTCAGTTTCGAAAAGAGGGCAATATATTCATCCATCTCTTCGCTTTTGTTATTCACCAGATCACCGGTAAATAAAATCAAATCGGGTTGTTGTGCCAGGATCATTTCAATGCCTTTGGCAACTGCCTTGGGGTCGGTTAAACTTCCGCTATGGATGTCTGAAATTTGAATAATTTTAAGTTGATGAAAATCAGCCGGTAAATGAGGAAAACGAAGATTTACTTTGCGTAAGCGGTAATTATAGCGGTTGCTCATACCATGCAACAGGGTCGCAAAAAAGGTACCACCCATCAACAAGGCCAAACGGGTCATAAAAGCTGAACGCGTCATTCCGTTTTCGATATGTTGCGGGCGATTATGCGATGAAAAAAACAAAGAGCCGACCCAATAAAGCAGTCTCCTGAAATCGTCCATTAAAAGAAACAAGGCAATCAAAAGTTTGGCAATCAGGAATCCCATAAAAAAAACCAGCAAGGCATTCCGTATTCCACGATCCATATCCGATTGACGGATCACATTAAAAAGCAATAACAAACTATACCAGCCGGCTGTTAATATTCCATATGTAATCCAGGAACCAGTACGCGCTCCGGGCTTCATGGAACGAATCGCAAAACGGAATGCGGTAAACGCATAATATTCAACCAGGAGTAATATCGCCAGAAAAATCACAAGTCCGGCACTATTCATTCTTCTCATCGTTAAAAGCTGATAAACCCTCTGATCTGGTTACGAATAGCCGCCAGGGTATGGTCCTGAATAAAAACACCATTTTCCATTTCCTTTTTTAATGAAGAGATCGGCAGTTTGTCGTGATACACATTCATCTTCATATAATGACACATATTGGTCATATTATCAATTCCCCTGAGATTGCCGGCCCTTCCATCGGCCACACCCACCAGCATCACCTTCTTAAAATTCCAGCACAACCTGATATTGCTTAAATCCATCAGTAATTTAAATATGCCAGGGAAACTGCCGTTGTATTCAGGCATAATAAATACGAATTTGGTTGCCGGAATCAGATACTTCTCTTCCAAAGCAATAAAATCATCATCCCGATGAAAGGAGTGAAAATCTTCAAGTGAAAGCAAACTGGTTTCCATCCCCTCCTCTGAAAAAATCCGTTGGTATTCCTTCGACACCTTCAGGGTATTACTTCCAACCCTGTTTGTTGTCGAAATAATAGTGATCATGGCGCAAATGTAGTGGAAGCCGTTTTGCCACATCATCAATTTTTCCACCGTCAAATCAATCTTAACGATCTCTTTCCATTTCATAGCCAAGGCTTCATTCTTTCTGATTCTGTAACTTTTCGTTTATCTTGCCTGATACCATTTAATAATTCCCATGCGATTGCTGTTACCCATGCTGACCCTTGTCCTCTTTCTGGGTCTGGCTGCTATATTGCTGTGCAGTAAACCACAGCCCCGAAAGGGTTCTCATCTTCATCCGGCCGAAGAATATCTTTTATCGCTGCAGTACCCGGCATTTGGGGAAGGCCTGTCTATATACCGTTCTGCGGTTTGGAACGAATTACGTAAAACAAGAAAAACAAGGGCCTTTGGAAACTGGCAACAGGAAGGCCCATTCAATACCGGCGGTCGCCTGAATTGCATCGCCATCCATCCGGTACAGGCCAATACCTGGTTTGTGGGTTGTGCCGATGGGGGAATTTTTAAAACTACCGATGGTGCCAATACCTGGCAACCGGTTTTTGATATGGCCCCTTCACTTTCTGTAAGTGAACTGGTGATTGATTCAACCAATCCGCTTATTATGTATGCCGGAACAGGTGATCAAGTATTGGGAGGATACTCGCATGTTGGAAGCGGTGTATTTAAAAGTACCGATGGCGGACTCAGCTGGAACGCTTCCGGATTAACCAATACCGGTGCGGTTACCCGCATTATCATCGATCCTTCGAATTCACAAATACTTTATGCCGGAACGATGGGGAATCCATTTGTGTCCGATACCAACCGGGGAGTATATAAAAGCATCGATGGCGGAGCGACCTGGAACCGGATTTTATTTCTGGGACCGAATGCCGGTATAGGCGATCTCCTGATACATCCTCAGAATTCACAAATTTTGTATGCCACCGGCCGTCGTCGTTTCCGCTCCGATTTGCAAAGTGTAATTTATGGTCCGGAAGCAAGAATTTATCGTAGTATCAATGGAGGCGTGAGCTGGGATACGCTCAGTACCGGACTTCCGGCCGGTGAACAATGTCGTATCGGATTGTGTATTTCCAAGCAGAACCCTTCGGTATTATATGCCAATTATGTAGATACCACCCTGGAATTTAGCGGATTATATAAAACAACGAATGGTGGAAATAGCTGGTCGCTGATCAATTCAATGTCCACCCCCAACGCGGGCGGTTTCGGCTGGTATTTTGGCGAAATAAGAATATCGCCGGTAAACGATAATGTTCTTTTTGTTTTAGGTGTTGGTTTATACAAAAGTACGAATGGCGGAAATACGTTTGTTGCCGATAATGGCACCCTGCATGCCGATAAACATGACCTGCGCTTTGTGAGCAGCACAGAAATTCTATTGGCCACCGATGGCGGTTTTTATAAATCAGGTGATGGGGGTTCTACCTGGACCATGAAAAACAATTTGCCCATTACGCAATTTTATGAACTGGCCTATAATCCCTTCGATTCGTTGAATTATTATGGTGGTGCGCAGGACAATGGCAGTAATTTTGGGTCACTGGGTACTGGCATCAATAATTGGATGAAGTATTTTGGTGGCGATGGTTTTCGTTCACAGTTTAATCCGGTCGACGATCAGGTATTTTATGCCGAGTGGCAAAACGGGAATGTAATGGCAACGTCCGATGCCGGAGCCAACTTTAGCACCCTCACGCAAAGTATTTTGCTCAACGACCGATGTAGCTGGAATTCACCTTATATGATCAGTCATTTCGATCCGGATGTACTTTATTTTGGTAGTTACCGTGTGTACAAAAACACCACCGGACCTGTAGATAGCTGGCAGCCTATCAGCAACGACCTTACCGATGGAACCAATAATACCTTTCATGTAATAACCACTATCGATCAAAGCCGGCTGAATGCCCAGGTGTTATATGCCGGTACCAGTGATGCGCGTGTTTGGGTGACACAAAATGAAGGAATAAACTGGTCGCCTGTTTATACAGGATTGAGTAACCGGAATATCAGTTGTGTAGCTGCTTCACCGGACAGTCTTTCATCGGTATTTGTAAGCCAGACCGGTTACCGGAATAACGATAGTAATGCCCACATTTATTTCAGTAATAATTATGGAGCCAACTGGAATTCTGTAGCAGGAAATTTACCGGCTTTTGCCATCAACGATATCTGGATTCAACCCGGTAGCAAAGACAGTCACCTGGTGGTGGCCAGCGACGGAGGGGTATATGCTACTGCCAACCGGGGCATCCAATGGCAACGGGTAGGAAATAATATGCCGATTATGCCGGTATTCGATCTGGAATATAACCCGGCTACCAAGCGCTTAGCGGCTGGTACCTATGCCCGCTCGCTCATGACCATTCGGATTGATTCCATTTTTTCGGTAAAAAGTACTATCCCCGATGCGGTACCCACTACACAGTCGCCGCTTGAATTCACACTCTATCCCAATCCGGCCATTGATAAGGTAATGATAGAAGCGAACGTCCCCATTCTGCAGGTAGATGTATTTGATATACGTGGTATCAGAATAGGGTTACAAAAAGGCAACCTGAATCAGGCGCAGTTAAACTGTTCATCCTGGGCCAGAGGAATGTATGTGCTTCGGATCAGAACAGATAGAGGATATGGCTATCGTCCCTTATTATTGAATGGAGGCTGATTCGTCAGTTACGGCAGAGGATTCAGCGGAAGGAATACGAATCTCAAAATCACGCAGGCTCTTGTTTATGTCGCCACGGGTTTCAACCGAAAATAAAGGAATCAATTCCCGAAGTCTGTTTTCAAGAAAAGAGGCCTCACATGGTTCTTTGATTTTCTTAAGGGCTTCGTTTAAAACTTTCGATGCTTTCTGAAATTCGCTGCTAATGGAATTCATCAGGGGGGTATCAAATTTTTCATTCGATTGGGATGTGATTTTCTTTCCACCTTCATATAAGCGAAGCATCGAATGCTCATCTTGTAAACGTTGCCATTCATCTCCGTCCACTTCATATTCGGCCACACTCACTTCACGCAATAAGCGTTTCGTTTTTACAAATTCACGGGGTGGTACTTCGGTAAATGAATGCGGATAAAATAACTGACCTTTTTCATTCAGAAAAGGCAATCCGTTGATGAAAATGGTATGCAACAGCGATGGATAGGGGCGGGTATAGGTGAGCAACCAGAAATAAGCACATACATCATTGGCATTCGGGGCCATCCACAGGCAAAGGGGTTCTTCGTCCTGTAGGGCCTTTTCAATAGTTTGTTTTAGTACTTCTTCATCGTTGTACCTGAGCTCGGGTTGTGCTACCATTTTTTGCCAGTATGAACTTCGAAGGGAGTCGTGGGATTCTTCTGCCTCACTCCGTAACGGACCATACGAAAGACGGTCGTTCAGTACCACCAATTCACCCCGGAGATTTTCATCCAGTTCAAAGGCTGCTTCCAGATTTTTTGCGGCTTCCTTACCGCATATAATATGTATCATAAACTATAAACTCATTCCGTTACCGCTTCTACGGTATCGGCTTCAATTCTCAAATTCTGAATAATAAATTCCTGACGTTGCTGTGTATTCTTGCCCATAT
>CAYWKR010000180.1:0-5052 GCA_964458785.1 uncultured Bifidobacterium sp.
ACAATAGAATCCTGCGAATAGAAATAAGGTTTTAGCCAGATTTTCTGCTTCCCGTTACATTCATGCTTTCCCCAATTAAAGCTCACCTGCAATTCGCAATGCAGTAAGTCCCAGGTTCGCGGAGCAATTTCACGTTGAACAGAATTTCCAAAAACAGATACGGTTCGTAACGTAGTAGGCGTATTCGTTGCTTCCGAATTTTCTGCTGTTCTTAAACGAAGTATTTTATTAACAGAAACACAGGAAGCGAATAAAAGTAAGAAGTAAAGTAAAGAAATGGACTGCACACGCATAGACAACAAATGTAAACAAAGTAACAGGCAAAGTTTTTTAAATACATTTGTCAAAAATCTTTCTTTTGAATTACTGGATGTTAAAATCGGAACCCGGTGCCTATAGTTGGGAGCAATTTTGGAGCGACAAAACAACAGTTTGGAGTGGCATCCGAAACTATGCCGCACGACTCAACCTGAGGGCCATGAAAACAGGCGACCGCTGTTTATTTTATCACAGTAATATAGGATTACAGGTGGTGGGAATAGCAGAAGTGATTCGGGAAGCCTACCCCGACCCCACGGCTGATACGGATACCTGGAGTGCTGTTGACCTACGTGCTGTTCAAGCCTTTAAAAAACCAGTACCTCTGTCAGTGATGAAAGAAACACCTTCACTTAAAAATCTGGAGCTGATCCGCATTTCCCGCCTGTCGGTTAGCAAGGTTTCAAAAGCCGAATATGAGACCCTTCTGAAAATGGGCGGACTTCCCGTGAAGTAATCAGGATTCTACATCGTAAATGGGCAAATCGATAAAGAACGTGGTTCCTTCATTCAGTCGCGACTGAAAGGAGATTTTCCCACCGCATTCTTCAATAATATCTTTGCACATGGCCAGCCCTAAACCGGTACCGGACGTTTTGGTGGTGAAATACGGCTGAAACAAATTCGCCGCCTTATCATCTGAAATACCTTCTCCATTATCACTGATAGCCATCCGGATGAAATTATTCCTGATTTTGGAAACATATAAGGCAATCTTTCCTTTCCGCTCTTCTGGTATAGATTGAATAGCATTCTGAATAATATTGGTCAGAACCCGGATAAGCTGACTTCGGTCGGCGAAAATAAAAATTTCATATTCCGGAATCTGAAACTCGAAATCGTTATGTTGATCGTCGTGGTACATTCCTGTTACCGCATAGAGTAAATTATTCAAACTAAAGACCTCATTCTTTGAAACGGGCAACTTGGCAAAGTCGGAAAAATTGCTGGCTATCAGCGACAGATTATCAATCTGTTCGACCAGTGTTTTACTCACCTTCATGGCAATTTCGTCTACATTGGCCGCCTTATTATGAATGGCACGCTCGAGCATTTGTAACGACAGTTTCATGGGTGTCAATGGATTTTTAATTTCATGGGCTACTTGTTTCGCCATTTCACGCCAGGCCATTTCCCGTTCGGTTTTTGCCAATAGTACCGTACTGTTTTCCAACTTCCGCAACATGCGGTTATACTCTTTAATTAAGAGACCGATTTCGTCACTGTCGAACCATTGCAGAGGTTCATTGGTTTTAGTCAAATTAATTTTCGTAAACTGTTTAACGATATAACTAAATGGGCGTGTTACCGACTTCGTAAGAAAATAGGCTATTAATGCCGATGCAAGAAATACAAAGATGTAAATATTAATGAGGGTAGTTGTAATGGTGCTGGTTTCTGTCCGCAATTCGGCATTAGAAAGAAAAAGGGGAAGCTGAACTATACCTATTGCCTGACGATCGGCATTTTGAAGTAAGCCATACGAACAGAGATACTTCAGCGAGCCTACCTGTTCTTCACGTATCAGTACATTCTGATTACCGGTTTTCATGGCATGCCAGATAGAGGCATCCAGTCGCCGTGAAAAAATCTCCCGACTGAACAATTCAGGCATAGCCGCATACTGCAATTCGCCATTGTTTATCTGGTACATATTCAGACTGGAACCATAGCGATCTGCCATTTCCTGCAATTCGCGAACATGAAGTGACCCTGCTTGTCCGCTAGCCTGTCCGGTAGAGGTTACCAAATCGGGCCATTGACTTATTTCCTTCTGAATCTGAAACGTATTGGTACTTAGTTCCAGTTTCATTCGTTCATTCACTTTCCCGGAAAGGAACTGCGTACTGATATACCCGATAATGGCAAATGAAAATAATTCCACAATAAGAATGGAAAAATGAATACGAAGACGCAGGTTCAGGCTTAATAAATTCAGGAATCGTTTCCAGTGCAAATTCGAACGTGCAATAATATTTCCGAGAATGTAAAGCGATACGGTAACGAAGTAAATAAAAAAGATATAGGCAAATAAGGTGGTAAAGAGATACAGGGGATTATACTTCTTCCATACAACCACATCCGTATCTGTGATTTCATCCCGAAGCCATAACTGCGAATCGCCTGAAGAATATGAAAAATGAACGGTACCTGAATTCTTCATTCCATCTTTTCGGTCTAACCGGTATGGAAATACCCGAACGCCCTGGTGTTCATCGAGTAAACCCTTTCGATAGATGGCATAGCTGTACATTTCGCTTCGTAACTGGTCGCTGTTTGAATTGCTTAACCACGACGACCCGGCCCCTGTTTCATAATCTCTGATTTTTTCGATACAGAGTAAACAGGTTGTATCACCCGTGGCCATTTTAAAATGAAGTACTATAGAATTGGAACAGCTATCCGTGGTTTGTGATGGAATGGTGGAAGGAATATACCAACGCGCCCTGCAACCCGGACGCATACCACAAAGGGCAGTTACCACATTCTGTATCCGCAAAAGGGCCGATTGTCCGCCCGGATCACTGCTACTGAAAGGATGAAGCGTTGTATCTGCCTCGATACTTTCCCGGATGCTGTTCAGCTTCACCTCCGAAAGCGAATCGCTTTTATTAACTAACTGCTGAGCAAAAACTTCCCGATCGCTTCGTTCCTTTTGATTAATGAGAATCACCAGAAAAAAAGCGCCAAATGCCGAAATAAAAATCATCCATATCAGCAGTTTGTACGAACTGAAATCGAATTTTGTTTTCAGATAATTTAAATCCTGCATCAGATAAAGCAGGGCCAGAATAAAACAAACCGAATACCCGGTAAACGCATCAGATGTGTTTGCAGTGAGTAGCAGAAAAACGACCCCTGCTATCAGCAACAATAGATATTTGATCCAGGATGCCGGGAAACAAACAGTGAAATAATTACGGGCAATAATGGCGAGGTAAACCACATTCACAAACATCACCATGAAGGTGAGGATACCAATTAAAGAGAACAGATCCAGCCGGTTAAAATACGTGGTATCGAAATGAATCACTGAATCTTCTACCAAACGACGTATCAGCAATCCATGATACCAGGCCGCCACAGTAGTGAATACAAAAGCCAGTATGCCCAGATGAAAACGAAAAGGATGTTTCCGGAGATTTACTACTTTCCCCTGTACATTGATCAGGAAAAATAAAAGTATCCAGAACAGGAGACAGACATTGATAAATAAATCTCCGAGTGAACGGTTTAATGAATCGGAAGCAAAATACTCGGGACTGAATAAGGCAAATTCCTCAAAACTGTTCGGGAAGCCAAAGAAATAGGTTAATGCCCGGATTCCCAGTGCCGTAGCCAGCAAGAGCGAAAAAATAAAGAGGGTATTTTTTTTCTTGACTTCCACCTTGTAGTAGGTATGAATCGAAACCCCGAAAAGAATAAAAAACAGGGCACGGAAAAACAAGCGCCATCCATTCTTATCGTTTACCATGAAGAGGTCGTTATTCCGGGAGAGATACCAAACCGTTCTTCCTTTAATTTTCAATGGTATCGAACTGCTAACCGAATCGGAAGTGAGTTGCAGATTATAATCATTCTCCGGATCGGCACAAATAAAGTTTCTTGAAAAATAGCGGCTGCTGAACCCATAATCGTTTTTTATTCTGAAAAGAAAAAGAACCGTAGAAGCAGAATCCAATGAACGCTGCAGCGCTACATAGAATCCATTCCGGTTCCTGTACGGTGTTGGGATACCCTGGGGAAAACTGTCGATCGGATTTCCAGAATGTACCGTATTCCAGTAAACCAATTTATGTGAGCGAAAACAGAATACACCAAAAGGGAGAGCAGATAAGCGTTCAAGCGTTTTCTCATGGGCTTGCTGGTGATAGAAGCTATCGAATAAGGGCTTGTTTGAAAAAAGTTGATCCGCCAGTTTCATATCCTTTTCGAGGGTTGAACGGATATGAACTTCGAGTCGCTTTGGCGTAAAAGAAGAGAAAAGATATTCGCTTACCGGTTTTATTGAAAGAATAAAAAACACAGCGGCCAATACCAGGAAATACCTCGTATCGATATCGAAAGGAAACCGGAAGGTGGTCTCTCTTCTGCTTTTCTTATTCGCTTCTTTTAATTTCATTCCAAACAGAATCCATGTCTTGCAATGAATAGTCGGTCAGGGATTGTCCATCCTGTGTGAGTTTTTTTTCCATCAGATTAAAACGCCGGATGAACTTTTGGTTGGTTCGTTCCAACGCATGTTCCGGATCCACCGACAGGAAGCGGGCGTAATTAATCATCGAAAACAACAGATCCCCAAATTCAGCTTCAATCCGGTCGGTATCTCCGGTACTGATCTCCACATCCAGTTCATCAAGTTCTTCCAATAATTTTTCCTTCACCTGACCTGTGAATTCCCACTCGAAACCAACCTGTTTGGCTTTTTCCTGCAAGCGCAAGGCCTTTACCATGGAAGGCAATGCCTGAGGAACCCCGCTTAGGATAGTCTTCTTTCCTTCCCTGAGTTTCAGATTCTCCCAGTTTCGCTTCACTTCTTCTTCATTCTGCACCTGTACCGAATCGAAAATATGGGGATGACGGTGAACTAATTTATTACAGACCCCCTCTATCACATCTCCTATTGAAAACGCCTGCTGTTCGGAAGCAATACGGGAATAAAATACAATATGTAGTAATAAATCGCCGAGTTCTTCCCGTAACGAACGATAATCGTTATGGGTAATAGCATCT
>CAYWKR010000181.1:0-5039 GCA_964458785.1 uncultured Bifidobacterium sp.
GTAAGTAGAAATTCGTTTTCTGATTTTTCTTTTCCTTTGGATTCTTCCTTTTCTGATTTTTTTTCTTCTTCCATATCCTTTACCGTTTTATAGCGCTCTTCAACCAAAGGGGTACAGAAATGAACCACTGTTTCAAGAATATTGAAATGGCAGAGGCTAATCACCAGGAAAAGAAATATGGATGCGAATTGTTTCAACGCTGCAATAATAGATCAGGATAGTTCAATGCTTTGTTAAAAAATCGTATCATCGAATCAGCAGAACGTCTCCCTGTAACTGGTACGATTTTCCTGTAAGGGTACAGGTATACCGGAGTAAATAATAATAGGTGCCGGCTTCTGCATCGCTTCCCAGGTACCGTCCGTTCCAGCTATCATTGATATTCTGAGCCACAAAAACCGGATTCCCCCAACGGTTCATCACCACAAAATCTTTTAATTCGATATTCTCCGGTGAACAGAGAAAGCGAAACTCTTCGTTCAGACCATCATGGTTCGGACTAAATGCATTCGGAATAAATACATTACAGTTACAGCTATGATCCAGATAGTCAACATCAATCGAATCGCTTCCGGTACATCCGTTCAATTCAACCGAAACCCAATACGTTCCTTCTTTGGTGATGGTGTACACCGATTCAGTACTCAGATCCTGCCACAGATAGTGTGCACCGGGTGTGCTGAAGTCGAAGGTCAGTTGTTCGCCCTGACATAATACCTTATCGCCACCCATAGAAATTTGGGGCGTGGGCTTATATTGAATATCAATGCTGTCCCGGCCTGTGCAGCCATCTGCGAATACTTCTACCGTATACAATCCGGGTTCTGAAACCAAATAGGTAGGCAACTGACTGTTATCGGGCCATAGATAAGTGGCATTGGGTGTACTGGCATTCAGCAGAATCGACTGGCCTGTACATAATGTGGTATCATTTCCAAGATGCACTACCGGGGAAGCTTTATAATCGATCAGAATCAAATCATTGATCAAGCCACAGGGGGTATTCACAGTCACCGAATAAAAGCCGGGTGATTTTACGGTAAAAGTAGGCTGCACCGACATGTCTTGCCATTGATAGGATGTTGCCATAAATGTTGTGGCATTCAGAATCAATGAATCGCCGCTACACAAGGTGGTATCGTTCCCTAAAAAGACTACCGGAGAAGGATAGAAGTTCACAATCACAGTATCTTTTGCCACACAGCCACCAAGGTTGACCATGACGGAATAGATTCCGGAAAACTGACAGGCAAACACAGAATCATGGGATCCGTTCTGCCAGGTATACGAAGCCCCGGGTGTAGTGGCATGCAAGGTGTAAATCTGACCGGCGCAAATCATGGTATCCTTTCCAAGATCCACCATGGGTGCAGGAGCAAATTGAACAGTAATGGTATCGGAAAATACACCACAGGTATTACTCACCTGAACCCAATATGTTCCAGAGCTCGTAACCGTCAGGGTGGGGTCTACACTTCCGTTCTGCCATAAATAGGTGGCGTTGGAATTGGTGGCATTCAGTGTAAGACTTTGTCCGATACATAAGGTAGTGTCGGAGCCCAGATTCAGCGGAGTAAATGATGTACCTGAACAAAGAGAAGGACTTACTAAATGAGTGAAAATATTTTCCATCAATGGAAAACTCGTGGCATTATTGATCCAGTCCTGATCGGTGGTTTGAATGATACGTCCAAGGGAAGGATTGGGCGGACAATAAAAATATCCATAAAAGCGGGCACTGTCTTCCAGAAAATACTGAATTCCACACCCGGTGCCATAACATCCAAAATTAAAATAGGGCAATACCGGTACTGCATTGGGGGTAGTTGCCATAGATCCTAACACCTGCATCTGAAGGGTATTGCTTGGTGTGGTTGAACCCCAGCTGAAAGTACCTCCCATGGTATTCACGAAATAGGAAAAAGCCTGATTGGTACTTAATCCGCAATTGTACTCACCCTGCAGATAAACGGGTTTGCCGGTTTGCAGAAAAAGTAAAATGGTATTGACCCGGTTAGCCGGCAGATTAATGGAGCCGGAAGAAACGATTAATATATCGGTAGTAGAAAAGAATGTAGTGTTGTCTAGTGTGGATTGAGGGGATATGACGGCGGTATGTCCCATATTCTGCACCACATTTTTCCATTGCAGATCCATGATATCGGTACTGAGGTACGACTGACTTTCAATGATCCTTACCTGTAAAGCATTCAGGGTTTTAATTCCGAATAGAAGGAAACAGGTGAAAATAAAATGAAGCAATACGCTACGTACGGGCCGTGCTTTTTTCATCATGCATTTTGTTGTATAGCCTGAATGCCGGGGAGTTGCTTCCCTTCAAAGTATTCGAGCATAGCTCCGCCACCAGTACTTACATAGGAAACCTGATCGGCCAGATGAAATTGATTAATGGCAGCTACCGAATCTCCACCACCAATGAGGGAAAAACAGCCTTTAGCTGTAGCTTCAGCAATGGCTATGGCTACACTCCGGGTTCCTTCCTGAAATTTTTCCATTTCAAAAACACCCATGGGGCCGTTCCACAAAACCGTTTTCGACTGCAGAATACAATCACGGAATAATGCTCTGGAACGACTACCGATATCTAAGCCCATCCATTCATCAGGAATTTGATGATTCTCCACTTCCCTTGTTTCAGCATCCGCGGCAAAGCGGTCAGCAACAATGCTATCCACCGGGAGAAGAAATTCAACGCCTTTTTCACGGGCCTTAGTCAACAGCTCACTGGCCAGTTCCAGTCGGTCGTCTTCGCATAAGGATTTCCCAATCTGATGTCCCTGCGCTTTCAGAAAAGTATAGGCCATGCCTCCTCCAATAATAATATGACTGGCTTTGTTCAAAAGCATTTCAATGATCAGGATTTTATCGCTCACCTTGGCACCCCCGATAATGGCAGTAAATGGTTTCTGCGCATTATGCATCACCTGCTCGGCATGTTCCACTTCGGCTTTCATCAATAAACCGAACATACAGTGTTCGGGTGGAAAAAAGGAGGCTATAATAGCCGTTGAGGCATGAGCCCGGTGGGCGGTACCAAATGCATCGTTCACATACACATCGCCGAGTTTAGCTAAACGGGATGCAAAGTCGCGGTCCCCTTTTTCTTCCTGTGGGTAGAACCGAAGATTTTCAAGTAACAGGACTTGTCCGGCTTTTAGTTCCGAAGCCAATTGTTCGGCTTCTGGTCCGATACAGTCCTTAGCGAATAATACTGTATGGGAAGGAAGTAATTGCTGGAGGTGCGATACTAAATGTCGAAGAGAATATTTGTCGTTGGGTCCATCTTTGGGTCTTCCCAGGTGAGACATCAAAATAACGGATCCCCCTTCATTCAGTATTTTCTGAATGGTAGGCAGAGCGGCTCGCATGCGGGTGTCGTCGGTAATTTGAAAGCCTGCATTGAGGGGTACATTAAAATCAACGCGGATCAGGGCTTTTTTTCCTTGAAATGGAAACTGGCTGAAATCTGTCATAGTCAAAATTTGCGCAAAGGTATATCTTCCTGTCTGCTCTGTTACTTCTTCCCTGCCTTCAATTGGTCGAGTTCTTTTTCTTTTTGTTTTTCAGCTTCCTTTTCCTTTTGCTTCAGTTCCTTATACTTTTTGTATTGAGCCGGACTAAGAATTTTTTTGAACTGGTCTTCCCGCAGATCCTGAACAATATTTTTTTGTTTCTTTTTGAGTTTCTTACCGGGGTCTTTGGCTTCATACTCAGCAATAGCAGTATATGCTTTCAGGTTGATATCATAGATTTTTTTATTCTGATCCGGATTCAGTTGCAAATCTTTTTGCATCTCTTCAGTTTTGGCTTTGGCTTTTTCGGCCGGTGTTTTCTTTTCTGCCATCAGATTCAAACTACATCCGAGGATCAGGAGCAGAGCCATCCATTTTTTCATGCTGTTTTTCATTTGATTTCAAATGTAGCGGAAAGAAAAAATCCATGCCGAAACAGGACATGGATTTTCAATAAAATGAGATAAATCAGCGATCAGGCGATCTTGGAGGCAAAATAATGCAGGGTACGTACTAATTGACTTACATAACTGTTTTCGTTATCGTACCAGCTCACTGTTTTTACCAACTGAGCATCACCCACCGTCATTACCTTGGTTTGAGTGGCATCGAATAATGAACCGTATGTAGTACCAATAATATCGCTGCTTACAATTTCATCTTCGGTATAACCAAAACTGTCATTGGATGCCGCTTTCATGGCTGTATTAATTTCTTCAGCGCTTGTTTTCTTTTGCAGAATGCAGGTTAATTCTGTCAGCGATCCGGTAATGGTAGGAACCCGTTGCGCTCCTCCATCCAGTTTACCTTTCAGTTCCGGTAATACAAGGCCAATGGCTTTGGCGGCCCCGGTAGAATTGGGTACGATATTGGCAGCAGCGGCACGGGCCCGGCGAAGGTCATTTTTCGGGTGCGGTGCATCCAGGGTGTTTTGATCGTTGGTGTAGGCATGAATAGTTGTCATGATACCGGTTACAACTCCAAACTGATCGTTCAGCACTTTAGCCATAGGAGCCAGGCAGTTGGTGGTGCAGGACGCGCAGGATATTACCGTTTCAGTACCATCCAGAATTTCATGATTTACATTGAAAACAACGGTTTTCAAATCACCGGTAGCAGGAGCCGAGATCACCACACGTTTAGCCCCGGCCTGAATATGTGCCATGGCTTTATCCTTGTCGGTAAAGAAGCCGGTACATTCAAGAACCACATCAATACCATGATTACCCCAGGGAATTTGTGCCGGATCCTTTTGAGCATAGATTTTTACTTCATGCCCATCCACAATGATTGCGTCATCGCTGTGTTTTACTTCATGATGAAAACGACCCTGTGCAGAATCGTATTTCAGAAGATGAGCAAGGGTAGCCGGACTGGTCAGGTCGTTGATCGCGACCACATCGATGCCCTGCATGTTATAAATCTGACGGTAAACCAGACGACCGATGCGCCCGAATCCATTAATGGCTACTTTAATTGTGCTCATGTTTAATTGATATTTAAGGA
>CAYWKR010000182.1:0-5033 GCA_964458785.1 uncultured Bifidobacterium sp.
CAGATAAATTACAATGCCCTGTTTAAGCATATACTCCATATTCTGATGAAAAGCCGGGGTTCCTCCTCCGGTACTCACGATCAGGTCCTGATGGGTTTTACACAAACTCTTCAGGGCTTCTGTTTCCAGTTGTCGGAATTTCTCTTCACCCTTGGTTAAAAAAATATCTTCGATTGAACATCCTTCGTGTTCTTCCACATAGGTATCCAGGTCAATCACCGGAATCTGATACCGTTCAGAGAGCCGGCGCCCCCAGTATGTTTTACCACTACCCATAAATCCCGTCAGGAAAAAACGCATATTTGTAAAAATAGAGTTTACTTGTCAAATCTTTTACCGGCTGAATTGTGGTCTACAATTCCAAACCTGTCGCCCGACCAATGGCATCAACTGGAAGAAGCTCATCAGCAGCCCCCTGTAGTCTCGGTACGGATTAACCCGGATAAAAATTCACATGCTTTCGATTCATTCACACCGGTTCCCTGGTGCACCTATGGCTATTATCTTCCCGAACGGCCATCTTTTACATACGATCCTTTGTTTCATTGTGGTACCTATTATGTGCAGGAAGCCTCTTCGATGTTTTTAAGTTATGCCTTGAAGCAGGTAATCCAATTCGATGACGATATTCTGGCCCTGGATCTGAGTGCGGCCCCGGGTGGCAAAACCACTTTGGTGTCTTCGCTCATGAACGACCGTTCCCTGCTGATTGCCAATGAAGTGATTTCTTCACGTGCCGGTATTCTGGCTGAAAATACCATCAAGTGGGGACGAATAAACACATGGGTTTCGCAAAGTGATCCCCGACAGTTTGGAGCACTCCGGGAAACCTTCGATCTGGTATTGATGGACATGCCCTGTTCGGGAAGTGGATTATTCCGAAAAAAAACAGGGTATCGGGACGAATGGAATCCGGATTTGGTGCGTCATTGTGCTGAACGACAAAAACGTATACTTCACGACAGTCTGGAAAGTCTTAAACCTGGTGGTATTTTAATGTACATGACCTGTTCATTCAGTGCGGAAGAAAATGAAGACATAGGCGATTATATTCTTCAGCACTTTCCCATGAAACCGGTTCACATAGAAGTACCTGCCGAATGGAATATTGTTTGCTCCCAAACGGTAACGGGAACCCGTGGATACCGTTTTTTTCCGGGAAATATTCGGGGGGAAGGATTTTATTTATCCTGTTTCCGAAAAGAAGGAGATTCTGTTACCGGTTTTACTACCGGAGAAGGACTGCAAAAATCAAATAAGGGCATCCATCTCCTTTCATCATGGACCGATACGATACAACTTTGTACCACTGAATACAAAGATCAGTTGATAATGATGCATATAGCCCATGCCGGTTTGCGAGATCAGTTTCCCGGGGTACGATTTTTACGAAAAGGTATTTTGGCCGGGAAGCTGGTACGGGATGAACTGATTCCTGCACATGAATTGGCCATGTATTCAAGTCTGGTTTCAAAAAGACCCTTTGTGGATCTTTCAGAAGAACAGGCATTGGCATTTCTGCGGAAGCAAAGTATCGAATTACCGGATGCGCCTCATGGCTGGGTATTGGCTATGTATAAAGGAATGGCTTTAGGATGGATAAAGAATTTAGGAAAGCGAAGCAACAATTATTATCCTTCGGCCTATCGTATATTAAACTGATACATGGTTTGATATACCCATCGGAGTCTGTATTTTCGGTTTTTCAATTATGAAGATTCTGATTATTCGTTTTTCATCCATCGGGGATATTATTCTTACCACTCCGGTTATCCGTTGTTTGAAAACGCAAGTACCCGGTGCCCGTATTCACTATCTCACAAAGAAACAATTTCAACCGGTACTGCAACATAATCCCTATATCGACCAGCTGCATTTTCTGGAACAAGGCGATATGGTACCACTTGTATTGTCGTTACTGAACGAGCAGTTTGATGTAATTATCGATCTTCATCATAATATCCGCACACGGTATATCATTCACATGCTAAAGCAGGCATGGAAAAGTCGGGTTAAGGCATATCGTTTTCCTAAATTAAATCTCCGTAAGTGGTTGCTCACTCAATTTCATATTCAAACCTTACCCGATCGCAGTATCGTGGAGCGATATTTTGAAACAGTAAAAAAACTACATGTAAAAAACGACGGGCAGGGACTGGATTATTTTATTGGCGCGGAGGATGAAATAAAAAAAGAAGATTTACCCGTTTCGCATAGTATGGGTTTTGTAGCCTTATCGATAGGCGGACAACATGCCACCAAGAAAATGCCGGTGAACAAATGGAAAGAATTCTGTGCTTCCTTCGATTTTCCTATGGTGTTATTGGGTGGACCCGAAGATGCCGAAAACGCAGAATTGATCCGGGCTGCCGATCCGGTAAAAATTTATAATGCCTGTGGAAAGTTTACATTAAACGAAAGCGCGCATATTATCCGGAAGGCACGATTTGTAATTACACATGATACCGGACTGATGCATATGGCAGCCGCATTCAAGAAACGTATTATTTCGATTTGGGGGAATACCGTTCCGGAACTGGGCATGTTTCCATACTATGGCTATAACAATCTGCATTCCAATGTGTCGCCTTTTTCAGTACTCATGGAAGTGAAAAATGTATCGTGCCGGCCTTGCAGTAAAATCGGGTATCGTGAATGTCCTAAAAAACATTTTCGTTGTATGAATAATCAGGATATTCCGCTATTGCTGCAAAAGGCAGACCAGTTCAGAAAAGAAGCCTGAATTAAATAGTATTTCCCCGAAGAAAATCGGCTACAGGCATCCGTGTTTTGCCTTCCACCTGAAGTTCAAGGATGTCGATACTCCCTGTAGCACACTGTACCCGTATATATGTTTTTTGATCGCTGGTCCATGTACCCGGAATATTCTGAGCCGAATCACCGGATACAAGGGCTTGAAAAATCTTTATCTTTTTTTCGTTGCGAATAGTAAATGCTCCCGGATAGGGCGATAAGCCACGGATCTTGTTTCTTACCTGCGAAGCGGTTTGATCCCATTGAATGCGACAACTCTCGGTATGCAACTTCGGTGCCGAATGTAGTTCCCTGCTGGTATCTTGTTCCTGTTCTTTTAAGGAACCGTCTGCAAGTCCTTTCAGCGTGCGTACGATGAGTCCGGCTCCGCTATCCATCAGCCGGTTATGCAATTCGCCTGCATTCATATCTGGTCCTATATCTACTTTTTCCTGTAACAATATCGGTCCGGTATCAATTTCATGCCGTAAGCGAAAGGTAGTCACCCCTGTGATTGTTTCACCATTTATTATTACATGATTAATCGGAGCCGCTCCCCGATAATCGGGTAAAAGCGAGGCATGTACGTTAATAGTTCCAAGCGGAGGCATATTCCAAACCACTTCCGGTAGCATACGAAAGGCCACTACAACCTGAATGTCGGCATGAAACGAGCGAAGGGTTTCAATAAATTCAGGGTCCTTTAGTTTTTCGGGTTGAAGTACAGGTAACTGATGTTTTAGGGCACATTGTTTTACCAGCGATTGCTGAATTTTCATTCCCCGGCCGGCAGGTTTATCCGGTGCAGTAACCACTGCCACTACGTGAAAGTTTGCATGAATGAGCGCTTTAAGGGAAGCAACGGCAAATTCAGGGGTGCCTAAAAAAACTATTCGCATAGTACAATCGATAAGGCGCGCAAGGTACTATCTGAATTCGGTTCAGTGAACGATTATGCATTCATTGCATTTTCGCACTTATTTTTCAACATATGCAACCACTCCACAGTGCTTTGTTCCAGCTGCTGCTGATATTTTTTAATAAACCAATTGACTCTCCAGCCTTCCATACATTCTTCCACCCAAACAATAACGCCCTCTTCATGGGAATGAATTTGCCAGGTATGAATAGATTGAACTCCCATAGAACGAGTGGTCCAGCCTAATTCAAATTCTTCAATAACGGTTTGCAGACGGGAATGCATTTTAACCCCATTCATCTTCCAATCAAAATCCGTTCCAGCCTTAATATTTTCAACGGCATGTACATACTCTATATTCTTTTGCCATTCGCCCCATTGTCTGACCTGACAACATATATCCCAAACCATACGTCTCGGAGCTTTAATAAGAAGGGATGTTCTAAAAATTACTGGTGCATTTTCATGGATCGATAACATAGGATTTTTTTCATTGGTTTAGTACAGCTAAGGTACTATGAATTGGCGCAGAAATCAGTTATCCTTCCGAAATTCAACTGGCCGCGTCTATTCGAACGGAAGTCATGGTGAGTGAACCTCCAACGGCCTTATCATTAAACAATGACACCTGGTCATTCCTTTCCTGTAAGGCCAGTACATACAGCAAAGGCAGATAATGCTCGGGGGTAGGGATAGCCCATTGAAAGGCAGTACCCTGCGATTGATACTGAATTAATGGCTGATGATTCCTGTTCAGAATATAGTTCTTCATATGTGCCGAAGCATCCAGCGCCCATTCGAAGCCAAAATTGTCGCTCTGCAGTTTGTCCCAGGCCAGTTTACCCAGATTATGAACCATATTGCCGCTACCAATGATCAGAACACCTTTTCTTCTTAATACGGCTAATTCACGGCCCAGTTCGTAATGAAACCGGGCATCTTTGGTATTATCGATACTCATTTGCACTACCGGAATATTGGCTTGCGGGTACAGATGTTTAATGACAGTCCATGCACCATGATCCAGCCCCCATTGTTCATCGGCATGCACTGCAGTACCATGAATGAGTTCAGTGGTGAGTTTTGCTAATTCCGGACTACCGGGTGCAGGGTATTCCACATCGAACAGCGCCTTGGGAAAACCTCCAAAATCGTGAATTGTTTTGGGATGTTGCATGGCTGTAACCCAGGTTCCTTTAGTTTCCCAATGAGCCGAAATACACAGAATCGCTTGCGGGGTAGGCAGACTTTTAGCCGTTTTGCGAAACCCTTGTACAAATTCGTTTTCTTCAATGGCATTCATCGGACTGCCATGACCTAAAAAAAGAACAGGTAATGGCGAGCTTGTATGAAAGTGAGG
>CAYWKR010000183.1:0-5026 GCA_964458785.1 uncultured Bifidobacterium sp.
GGTCGTAAAAAAGTTCATGCAGGTTGTTCACATGGAAAACAGCATCACCTATGGCTTGTATATTCAGCAGCGTACATGGAATGCCGGTATTCACAAATTTCTGTTCGATGATGCCTTTATGCTGAAGAAATAAATTGCTTGAATTGAAGTATGAACCCGGATACGTAAGCAGAATGATTTTCCGGTATTCTTTTTCTATCACATGCTCTACCAGATAGTCAGCTATTTCACATTCCCGCCGAAAGCTGTCGATATGGGTATAATGTTCCAGTTTTTGAAATTAATACAGCAGTAAGCTGTCGTTAGAATATCGGAGTTGATCAGTTAATCCGGCCTTGTCGGGAATCTGAGTCAGGTCGAGCTGAACCACCGGTGTGTATTTCGTCAGGTTCTTGAACAGGAACTCTTCTGTGGCCGAAAAGGAATGAGCAAAGAGCATGTTTATTTTTGCTGTAAAGTACGTAGCAGAAAAGCTGAAAATTAGTCTGGAAGCGGTTATGAAATAATTATGCTTTTTTGTATTATTGTTATTGAAAAAGTACCAAACCAAAAACCTGACTTATGAATGCCATTTGTATTGATGACGATTATCTCAATAATGAGCTACTGATTACATTACTCAAACGCTATTGTCCCGGAGTACGCATGATAGCCACCGGTGGAAGTGTGGAAGATGCACTCACCCTGATTGCCACCCATCAGCCCGATCTGATTTTTCTGGATATGGAATTGCACGATATGACGGCTAAGGATATTCTGAAAGCAGCCGATGTAGGCAAGGCACAGGTAATACTGATTACTGCCTATGAAAAGTATGCCATTGAAATGTACAAGTACCCGGTAGTGGATTATTTACTGAAACCTTTATTGATTACCGATTTGATTTCGGCTGTGAATAAAGCTTATCGTACGCTGGAAAAAACCCGCATCTACGATATATCGCAGTTTCAACAAACAGCCGAACGCTATATCGCTTTACCCGAAAAGGATCACCTGAATATTACAAAAATCAGTGAGGTGGTGCGGCTCGAGGCCATGGGCAATTATACCCAGGTATATACCAAAGACGGTAAAATTATTACCTCCACCAAAACACTGGGCGATTACGAAAATATTCTTCCCCGATTCGAGTTTGTGCGTATTCATCATTCGCATATGGTGAATATCCGCTATGTTCAGAAATACCTGAAAACAAAATACGGCAGTCTGGTACTGAGCGATGGAACCGAAGTACCGATTTCGGCTAACCGGAAGAAGGAAGTCACCGAACGCATTTTATTTTAATCCGCTAATCCGGAAAGGCAATACACGTGTTCTTCAAGCGGTAGCGGGTGAAGTGGATATCGATTCCTGGTCCGGAAATAAAACAGTGGCATGCTTTCTTATATTTACCGCCCGTTACATGAAATACCGGTTTATTACCATTGAAGGGAATATTGGCGCTGGAAAAACCACGTTGGCGCATTTATTGGAAAAACATTTCGACGCCCGGCTCATTCTGGAGCAATTTGCTGATAATCCATTTCTTCCGAAGTTTTATGCCGATCGCGATCAATATGCCTTCCCTCTGGAATTGTCGTTTTTAGCCGAACGGTTCCGGCAATTAAAGGAGGTGTTGAATACCCGCGATTTGTTCAACCAGTATCTGATTTCCGATTATCTTTTTATAAAAAGCAAATTGTTTGCCTCGGTTAATCTTCCGGATGATGAATTTAAATTATACAGCACGCTGTTTGATATTATACAACCCAACCTGCCCAAACCCGATCTGCTGATTTATCTGCACGCACCGATGCAAAAACTGAGGGAGAATATCAAACAACGCAATCGTTCGTATGAACAGAATATCCCGGACGAATATTTACAAAACCTGCAAAATGCCTATTTGCAGCTCATTCGTTCAGATCAGTACCGGACCCTCATTATTGATACATCACAAACTGATTTTTTAAATAACAAACAGCAATTCGAACGCCTCATAGATTATCTGGATCAGGATTATGAAGCCGGATTTCATTTTTTAAACTTCAGTGATGTATGATTTTCATCAGAATCTTCGCCGAACAAGTCAATTTTACTACTTTTGCCTCCCTTAAACGAAATTTGATATGGCAAACCAGGCAATTATTGATTTATTAGGCGATCAGGCCGCGTATTATCTCGACCACGAGTGCAAAACAATTTCTAAGTCCGATTTATACACCCCTTCTAAAAAAACAATAGAAGATGTATGGGTAGGCAGCAACCGCAATCCGCAAACCTTACGGAGTTTGCAAGCCATTCTTGGAAACGGTCGTTTGAAAAATACCGGTTATGTATCCATCCTCCCGGTAGATCAGGGAATTGAACATAGTGCCGGTGCCTCATTTGCCCCCAATCCCATCTATTTCGATCCGGAAAATATTGTGAAACTGGCTATGGAAGGTGGTTGTAATGCGGTAGCTTCCACCTATGGCGTACTGGGTGCCTGTGCCCGAAAGTATGCTCATAAAATTCCTTTCATCGTTAAAGTGAATCATAACGAATTTCTTTCCTACCCGAATAAATTTGATCAGATCATGTTCGGCTCTATTAAAGATGCCTGGAATATGGGAGCAGTAGCGGTTGGAGCTACCATTTATTTTGGAAGTGATGAAAGTGCCCGTCAGATTCAGGAAGTATCGAAAGCATTCGAATATGCCCACGAATTAGGGATGGCCACTGTATTATGGTGTTACCTGCGGAATGGGGCCTTTAAAACGGCTGAAGCCGATTATCATACGGCAGCCGATCTTACCGGTCAGGCAAATCACCTTGGGGTAACGATACAGGCCGATATCATTAAACAAAAATTACCTTCCGGAAACGGGGGATACAATGCCCTGAAGTTTGGCAAAACCCATAAGAAGGTATACGAAAATCTCACTACCGATCATCCGATCGATCTGACCCGCTATCAGGTAGCTAATTGTTATATGGGTAGGGTAGGACTGATCAACAGCGGCGGAGAAAGCAAAGGGGCCACCGATATGGCTGAAGCGGTAATGACTGCTGTAGTGAACAAACGGGCCGGTGGTATGGGATTGATCAGTGGCAGAAAAGCATTTCAGAAACCCATGAAAGAAGGGGTGGAATTACTGAATACCATTCAGGATGTATACCTCGACAGAAGTATTACCATTGCCTGATAGGCATCCCGACTCACTTTTTTTATTCCAGTCTTACTGTTAATTGCTAACATAGGTACCATCGTTCCGGCGATGAATACGGTGCTTATTGAATAAGCCAAGCAGGGCTCCAAAAAGGAATCCGCCGATATGCGCCATATAGGCAATATCAGATACCCCTGAGCTAAAGATTTGTGAGCGAAACTGAAGAAGTATCCAAAGTCCGAGAGACAGCAGCGCACTGACTTCAAAAGTGAAGAAGAAGAGCAATACCATGACCCGTATCCGTGAAGCAGGAAACATCACGAGATATGCGCCCATGCAGGCTGCGATGGCACCCGATGCGCCCACACAGGGGGTAAAACTATAGGGGTGAAAAAACACATGCACTAAGGAAGCAATAATTCCACCGGCTAAATAAAACAACAGAAAACCGGTGTTCCCAAGTACGGCTTCCACATTATCGGCAAAGACCCAAAGAAATAACATATTGCCTGCCAGATGCATCCAGCCGCCATGCAGAAATTGTGATGTGAGTAAACTGATCCAGTGATGGCCCTGTAAAATTTCAGCCGGAATCACAGCATAGGAGGTAGTGAAATATTCATGACCCGTTGCACTTAACCCTAATTGATAAAAGAATATCAATATATTGGCAAAGAGAATGAGATAGGTAAAGAATGGTTTCTTGCCTTTCTCAATATGGGAATCACCTACAGGGAAAAACACACTGTTTATTTAAAGAGGTAATAAAGTAAGCTATCGGTCTGTACCTCCTCGTAAAAGATCTTCTTCAGTTTACGGTCTTTATTGTACACCATTATTTGTGGTAAAATCCAGTTCGGCATAAAGGTGCTGCTGATATAGGTATCCTGTGTGGCACAAACATGAATATTATTAAAACGGGCTATATCGGCTATCTGAACAAAGTTTTTCAATTCTCCGAAGTTGAGAATGGAAGTCACAAAAACAATTTGCACATTGTAAAACTGTTCTATTTTTTCGCGAATTGTGTTTACGGCTTTCAGGCAGTGGTCGCAATTCGGATTGAACAAAGCCAGGATCACCGGTTTGCCCGGAAGCAGGTCTTTTTCGGTGATAAATTTTTCATCGGAGGTCACAAAATGAAAGGCAGGTAAGGGACTATTCAACGGGCGCTCCTCATGAACTTTTTGCGTACCGGGAATTTGTTTGGGTGTAGACGTAGTGGACGTATGCGGTTGCGCCAGGAGGCTCTGAAAGGTTATGGTAAAAATGAATAATGATAAAAGGTTTTTCATATCCGGGACAGTTTATGGTTTAAGAATGCGTTTATCAGTACAATATAGGTCAGGGCTTCCACGATGGGAACTGCACGCGGTACAGCACAAACATCATGTCGTCCTTTTATTAAAATTTGTTGCTCCTTCAGGTTTTTGTCCAGTGTTTTTTGGGTTAGCTGAATACTGGATATCGGTTTGAAGGCTACCCTGAAATCAATATCCATCCCATTACTGATTCCTCCCAGAATACCGCCACTGTGGTTACCGGATGTATGCACTGCGCCTTCTTTCACCACAAAAGGATCGTTATGTTCACTGCCTTTCATTCGGGCCGCCGCAAATCCTTCACCATACTCAAATCCTTTTACCGAAGGAATGGCCATCATGGCATGAGCCAGTTCGGCCTGTAACTTACCGAATACCGGTTCGCCTAAACCGGTACCAGCCTGCTGAATGCGGCAAGTGATCGTTCCACCTAAGGTATCGCCTGCTAACCGTACTTCTTCTATTTGTGCAGAAATAGCTTTTGAGGTTTCCGGATGCGGACAGCGAAAAGCACTGGCTTCTATACTTTCCGTAGAAATATCCATTCCTTCAACGGCTGGTATACTGCAGGTA
>CAYWKR010000184.1:0-5017 GCA_964458785.1 uncultured Bifidobacterium sp.
ACTGCGGGAACGCGGATACACGACACCACTCGTTGCTGATATTCATTTTACGCCTAATGCCGCTGAGATTGCAGCCCGTATTGTTGAAAAAGTAAGAATCAATCCGGGAAACTATGTCGACAAAAAGAAATTCGAACAACTGGAATATACCGATGAAGAATACCAGGAAGAAATAGAACGGATCAGAACCCGCTTTACTCCATTGGTACTGATTTGTCGTGAACACGGTACTGCTATGCGAATCGGTACCAATCATGGTTCGCTCAGCGATCGCATTATGAGTCGCTATGGTGATACCGCACTTGGCATGGTAGAAAGTGCCATGGAATTTTTACGTATTACCCGTTCACTCGATTATCATCAGGTGATTCTGAGTATGAAAAGCAGTAATCCCCAGGTGATGGTTCAGGCTTACAGACTGCTGGTTAAACAAATGATGGATGAATTCGGTGAATGTTATCCTTTGCATCTGGGTGTTACCGAAGCCGGAGATGGTGAAGATGGACGAATAAAAAGCGCTATGGGAATAGGAACTCTGCTGGCCGATGGTATTGGCGACACGATCCGGGTTTCGCTTACCGAAGATCCCGAAAAGGAATTACCTGTTTGCCGTTCGATACTGAATGTATGTGAACGAATGCAATCTTTGAAAGGACAAATTCCTAATATTCACTCTGTACCTTATCATCCCTTTCAGTTTCAGAAAGCCCCGACAAAGCCGGTTGGTATTATCGGTGGGAATGCAGTTCCGGTTGTGATTGCCGACCTGAGTAAAATTGAAAATCTTACAGTAAACGACCTTGCCCGGGTAGGCTACCACTATAACGAAACCGACGATAAGTGGACCCTTCGTGATCAGGCGGCCGATTTCATTTTTGTGAATCATGTTCCCGATTTTTCGCTTCCTCCATCACTCGGTTTACTTTGCTATCCGGCCGAATGGATGAAACATCGGGATTCGGAACAGGTATATCCATTATTTGAAGCCACGCAATATTTATACCTGAATGAAAAAGAAAAGGCCACACTTCATTTCATTATGCTCGATTGCTATTCCGATGTGTACCCACCCCATTTTCTGGATGCATTGTTTGAAAAAGTGAAAGAAGACCCGGCAGCGGTTTTATGCTTAAGCTCAATGAATCCGAATGCGATGCAAAGTGTACGACGGATGTGTATCGAATTACTGGAACGTAAACTGAAGACACCGGTGATTTTAATTTCCGACAGCATGGCTCCCACACTGGAAGAGTGTATGGTGCAATACAGTATTGAATGTGGCGCCTTACTGCTTGATGGATTTTTAAATGGAATTTGTCTGGGCCATCACTTTGGTCGTTCCGAAATAAACACGCCCCACGAACAAATTCAATCGATCGCCTTTGGAATACTACAGGCCAGCAGAAGCCGGATCTCCAAAACCGAATATATTTCATGCCCGAGTTGTGGCCGCACCTTATTCGATCTGCAGGAAACCACGGCCCGCATTCGAGCAGTCACTCATCATCTGAAAGGAGTTAAAATTGCCATCATGGGTTGTATAGTAAACGGACCAGGAGAAATGGCCGATGCCGATTTTGGCTATGTTGGAAGCGGACCGGGAAAAATTACTTTGTATAAAAATAAAGACATCGTAAAACGAAATATAGATTCAGACATCGCTGTGGACGAACTGATTGCACTGTTAAAGGAACATGGCGCCTGGGTTGAATCCGCATAAATTATTCAAAATGAAAAAAGGAATCCTTATTGTATTTCTGCTCCTGCTCGCCGGTGGAAGTTTCTATTATTTAAAACCCTCCAAAAAAAATAAAAGTAAGGGTGGCGGAAAATCCGAACAGGAGCATCATTTGAATATTCCTTCATCGGGTATTCAAAGTCTGATGGAAGCTAATACGCAAAAAATTATTGAAGGAACCGATGGCAGTGTATTGGTGATGGTGGGGGAGATACGGAGGAAAAAGGTGGATATTACCATTAAACACGATAATCAGATTCTCGATGAGCGTATCCTGAGTGAACACGATCATATCAATTTTCAATACGAAGGGGTTTCGTATACGCTGGAGGTGCTGGATATTAAAAAACCCTTACTGGGGGATGGAAAAGCCGAGATCAGTATCCGATGATGAGTGCTGAATATTATATGAAACAGGCGTTACGGGAAGCCGAGAAGGCCGCCCTGCGCGATGAAGTTCCTGTAGGTGCCATTATTGTATTAAAAAATCAGATCATAGCCCGGAGTCATAATCAGGTGGAATTATTGCATGATGCCACCGCCCATGCTGAAATTATTGCGCTCACTTCGGCTTTTCAATGTACCGGTTCCAAATATTTACCGGAAGCTACCCTGTATGTTACGCTCGAACCCTGTGTAATGTGTGCCGGAGCACTTTACTGGAGCAAAATCGGGGGTATCGTTTTTGGCGCATCCGATCCGAAAAACGGATTCCGGAAAACATGCCTGCATTCTCCCTTTCACCCTAAAACCAAAGTGGACGAAGGTTTAATGCAGGAAGAATGTGCCCGTAAAATGAAGGATTTCTTTAAACAAAAAAGAACCTGATGCCAAGTGCTAACATCGGGTTAATCGTTATATCCGCTAGGGAATTCATTTAAATTTGCCGGCACCATTAAAATATACTGGCATGAATGCTACCATAAAAACTATTTTACTTACTGTACTCACCCTTTCGGTTTTTGCCATTGCGTTGGTTGAATTGAGTGGGGTGAGTTCAACCGCTTTATTCAATGCGTTCAAGAGCGATCCATCAAAAGAGGCTCAGCAACTCACTAAGGATGATCAGCAGAAACGCGATGAAGCCGTAAAGAAATTACCACATACTACCATGGACGTTCCTGAAACGAAATTCCTGTTCGGAAAAATGAAGGAAGGCGATAAGGTGCGACATACCTGGTTGGTGAAAAATACAGGCAACCATCCGCTGATGATATCGAATGTGCAAACTTCTTGTGGTTGTACAGCACCCTTCTTTCCCAAAGAACCTATTCTGCCCGGAAAGGAAGGCGAGATTACCCTTGAATTTAACAGTGCCGGAAAGGAAGGACATGTGTTGAAAAATGCACTCATCATTGCCAATACCGATAACTCGCCGTTTTCAATTGGGTTTGAAGCTGAGGTAGAGAAAAAATAATATTTAATTCCGATTGGCTAAGGTACCACATCCCAAGAGGGAACGTCACGAACAGGAGATGGGATTTATCGACCATCTCGAAGCTCTTCGCTGGCATTTACTGCGAAGTGTGGTGGTGGTTTTAGTGATGGCCATAGTGGTATTTATTTACCGGGATTGGGTATTTGATACCGTTATTCTGGGACCGTTGCGAAGCGACTTTATTTCTTATACTGGATTATGCCGTCTAAGTCATACTCTTCATCTGGGCGATGCCCTCTGTATGCCCGCTCCTGATGTAAAGATGCAGGTTACCGCCTTTGGATCGCAGTTCATGAGCAGTATTACCATCTCTATAGTATGTGGTTTCATCGCCGCCTTCCCGTATATATTTTGGGAAATATGGCGCTTCATTAAGCCGGCACTCAATCCGGTTGAATTAAAAAATTCAAGAGGGGCCATTTTCTTTGTCAGCTTCTTTTTCCTTTGCGGAATTTCATTTGGCTATTTTCTGCTGGCCCCGTTCACGTTTAGTTTTTTATCGGGATTTAAACTGGGTGCCCTGCAGGTACTTGAAACTCGACCCACACTCGACGATTACCTGGAGAATATGATAGATATTCTAATTGGTTCAGGTCTTTCGTTCGAATTACCGGTGGTATCGTTTGTATTGACACGTATCGGATTAATCAGTCCGGTTTTTCTTCGTACCTATCGTAAATATGCCTATCTCCTGATTCTGGTAGTTGCTGCCATTATCACCCCTTCCCCCGATTGGATGAGTCAGGTGATAGTTTCTGCTCCCTTATTTTTCCTTTATGAAATCAGTATTCTGGTAAGCGCTAAGGTTCAGAAAGAAAACCGGAAACGGGAAGAGGCTTTTTTTAATTCATAAATCAACTCAAACCTCTTGTTGAATGAAGCATCATTTCAAACTACTTATTCTGCTTTATTTAGCTGTTAGCACATTTTCATGTAAGGATAGAAATCCGAAGGACCTTACAACTTCAAAACAGGGTTCAACAACACCAGGTGTTCCATCAAAAATTCTTTCAAATGAAACATTAGACAGTATTGTACAGGTGATTGTTGATATTTCAGCTCATGATTTTTATAAAAACCAAAAACCGGAACCAGTTCATTTCAGTAATGTTCAACTAAAATATATCAAAAAAGAGGATGGCGAAGAGTTGTATATTCTGTGTGGTGAATTTATTACAATCGATAAAAAACAAACGCCCTTTGCAACGGTTAAAAATTCCGATTATGAACAGTGGATCGGAACAAGTGCTTTAACCTATTGTCAGGATTCAGATGTGTTACCCTATACAAAGGAAGACTTATCGGCCTTATTGAAAAGAAGGTTTGATACTTTTCAAAAACTGAAAAACTAAGCTCGCTCCTGATACAAATCCCGAAAGATTACATTTTGTTACTCAGGTAAAATCCAAACAATATTGTATTTCGCATCTGTACTTCCTTGCCCTGTTTATCGTTATAACGGATACCGGTGCTCAATCCCAATCGAAGGTATCGGAGAAATAAAAAATGCAACCCGTTTTGAATATCCATGCTGAATTTTTCGCTGAATCCAACGCCTTTTGATTGGAAGAAAAAACGACTGTTATTCTCCCAGTAAAAAAAACGGTTCAATTTCAATGGCGGAAAAGCGCAGGCTATACTCATTCCCCACGATGTAAACGACTTATTAGCGGCTTGCACACCATAAAGTATTTCTTCATTCCGGGTTTCGAATATTTTTTTTCTGCGAATGGCGGTGCGTTCCAAACTAATTAATCCCCATTGAATCTGGGCTCTTCCGGCAAGTCTCCCTTGTATACCTCCCGTATACAACGAATATCCCCGCGATAAAAACGCGGTCT
>CAYWKR010000185.1:0-4998 GCA_964458785.1 uncultured Bifidobacterium sp.
AGAGATACGGCCTATGTTTCAGCCATTATCCCGAATGGCCCTGCTTCAAGATCAGAATTGCAACCCGGTGATCAGATATTGAAAATTGATCAGCATCCGGTGGCCGGAAAATCGCTGGAAAGCGACGACATCATTAATCAGATGCGTGGAAAGGAAAATACCCCGGTTGAACTTCAAATCAGACCGCTGAATTCGGCAATAAAAACCATAACGCTAACGAGAGAAGAAATTCCGGTTCATAGCATACCTGCGAGTTTTATGCTTGACGGGGAAACCGGCTTTATTGTTATTACAAACTTTAGCGACCGGACTTTAGATGAATTCAGAAGTGCCCTGCAAAAGCTGGTAAAACAGGGTATGAAATCGCTCATCCTTGATTTACGCGACAATCCGGGTGGCTATTTGGATGCCGCTACCGGTATTGCTGATGAATTGATCGGAGGACATCAGTTGCTGGTTTCCACCCGTGGTAAAAACAAGGCCGACTCGGTATTTTCGGAACGGGACGGCATCTTCGAAAAGGGACCTCTGGTGGTGCTGCTTAATGAGAATTCCGCATCATCAAGTGAAATACTTTCTGGCTGTATTCAGGATTTAGACCGGGGGTATCTGGTGGGCAGACGAAGTTTTGGGAAAGGATTGGTTCAGGAACAGGTTGAGCTTCCAGATCATGCGGCGATCCGGATTACCATTGCCCGTTATTATCTGCCCAGCGGACGATGTATTCAGAAGTCGTATGCCAATGGGAAGTCGGAATATGCCGATGACCTGATCGAACGGTTCAGTCATGGTGAATTACAAAAAGAACCAGACGACAGTTCGGGTGGAACTATATTTTACACTAAAAATAAACGTAGGGTAAAAGAAGGCAAAGGCATTACACCCGATTTTTTTATCCCGCTGGATACCGTATACCATGCCAGTCTGGATTCATTCTACACCCTGCATATTCCTGAATTATTTACTTTTCATTTCCGTCGCCATCATCCGGAAATCAAGGGCAACCCCTTCTCCGGTGAATTGGAACCAAAAGATCTAAACCGCTGGACTTATTTTAATGAACTTCAGGCTTTTTTTAACGCAAACCACCTGTTGCCATCATTATGGAGTTCCCCGGTGGAGCGTTCCGAAATAAAGAAAAACCTGCGGTTACATTTTGCCCGTTTATATGATGGTACCGAAGGATGGTACCGTGAGCTATACCGGAATGATGCATTTATTGAGAAAAGTCTTGACCTGATTCGTAAGCACAAGATAATCCCAACCTTATGGCATTAGTATCCATCTTAAGAACAGACTGTTTACCCCCATGCAGTACCTTTACAAGGAAATGAAAACGAACCTGCTGAACCGAATAGGCCTCCCGGCGCTGATGGCTTTAATGTTATTTACTTCCTGTTGCCGGAAAAATCCTCCAACAGCTACGGTGAACCTGAAATTGAGTCATGCCGTTGACCTGCAACCCCTCATCAGTGACACGTTAATTTATCAGAATCAAGCCGGGGAATGGTACAGTGTAAACCGTTTGCAGTATTATATTTCCGGTATTCGTTTTAGCACTTCAGCGGGCGACAGCGTTTCGGTTCCGGGCATCTGGTATATCGATGCGTTTGATCCAACTACACTTCAGTTATCCTTACCAGCTATACTTCAAAATCAATACAGCAAACTGTCATTTTTTATAGGCTTATCCCCTTCCGAAAATATCAGCAATTCACTAACCCCTACCCTGGAAAATGTAAATATGGCCTGGCCCGAATTTATGGGAGGTGGTTACCATTTCATGAAATGGGAAGGCATGGTGAAACCCGACACTACTACATCCGGATTTGCAGTTCACCTGGGAAATAATTTAGCCCTCGTTCATTGTTCTGTTCAGGGTACTTTCGATTTGAAATCAGAAAGCACACAAACCATTTATCTGAAAATGAATCTGAATGAATGGCTGAGGAACCCAGTAGTATATAGTTTTAAAAACGATGGCAACTATACCATGGGCGATTCTGTTCTGATGACGACTATCGCTAAAAATGGAGCTGACGTATTTACACAACAATAAATTCCAATGAAACGAATCATTCTCATTTCAATTTCATTTTTGTGGGTGCTGAGTGTTCTTTCCTGCAAACGGAATTACATGGAAACCAGTCCGGAACCATTGCATTATATCAGTTTGCCACAACCGGCTGGATTCCCATTGCCCAATATGGCTGCCGATAATCCGATCAGCGAAGAAGGGGTGGCTTTAGGCCGACAACTGTATTACGATACCCGTTTATCGAATGACGGACGGAGTTGTGCCAAATGCCATAAACAATATTCTTCCTTTTCCGATACCATTGTCAATTCACTCCCGCATATTAATCTGGCCTGGAACCGGCACTTTCTTTGGAAGGGTGGAGTGGAAGGCACCTTGGAAGACGCCATGGTTTTTGAGGCCGACTCTTTTTTTCAGGCGGATGTTGAACAATTACAACAAATTGAAACATATCGTACCGGATTTAAAAAGGTATTTGGTCGTGAGAATTTTACCATGCGCGATATAGCCTATGCCCTGGCACAATTCAACGCCACACAATACAGTATTAACAGTCGGGTGGATCGGTATCTTCGGCATGATACCATGTTAAGTGCCTCGGAATTAAACGGATTGTACATTTTCAATACCGAAAAAGGAGATTGCTTCCATTGTCACAGCTTAGGACTTTTTACCGACGGACAATTTCACAATATAGGTCTGGACTCGATATTTACCGGTGAAAATATGGGTCGCTTTTTAATTACAGGATTGAATTCGGATATGGGGAAATTTAAAACCCCTACCCTTCGAAATGTAGCCCTGACCCCCCCATATATGCACGATGGCCGTTTTAAAACATTGGAGGAAGTTGTGGAACATTATAATTCAGGCATTAAACATTCAGCCACTTTGGATCCTATTATGTCGAAAACAAGTTTCCAGGACGGATTGAATTTAACCGCTCAGGAAAAAACCGACCTGGTCAATTTTCTCAAAGCGCTGACCGATCCTGAATTTATGTCGAGAACAAGCTTATCAAAACCCTGAGTTCGTATTCCTGTTATAGATCATTACGGAACATCATCAGAATTTCTTCCTTGCGGTGCCGGCTGACCGGAATATTGGTACCATCTTCCATCACCAGATAACCTCCGTCTTTCTTGCTGTATTGTTCAATATGTTTGGCATTGATCAGGTACGACTGGTGCGGACGAATAAATCCGAGGGGTGTGAGTATATCTTCGAAATGGCGGATGGTTTTTGAGGCAATAACTTTTTCTCCGTTACGCATCTGCAGTGTGGTATAATTATCATTGCTCTGGCAGAAGAGTATTTCACGGGGATCGTAGAACAGTATCTTATCCTGAAACCCTACCGCAATTTTATTTCCTGCCGGCGAATTATTGGAACCAGGCGCATGCTGCTGGTATTGTTGCAAGAGGTGATTGAGCTGACTTTGAATATCGGCCTGTCCTTTCAGTTTTCGGAATTTATTGATAGCATTCGTCAGCAATTCTTCGTCGATGGGTTTTAACAGATAGTCGAGTGCAGATAATTTGATGGCATGTATTGCATACTGATCGAAGGCTGTAGTAAAAATAACATGAAAAGGATAGCGTTCCAGTTTGCGTAACAGATCTATACCTGTCATGAATGGCATCTGAATATCGAGAAATACAAGATCTACCGTATTGTTCTGTAAATATTCCAGTGCTTTTTTTGAAGACGTGAACCGCTCTATCACTTCCAGATCTTCAAAGTTCTGACGAATCAGTATTTCAAGTACTTCTACACAATTCACTTCATCATCCACGATAATGGCTTTGTACATAATAATCAGTTTAATGAGATTTTGTCCCGGATAAAAATATTGGAAGGTATAATAATTCGAATGGTTGTTCCCGATGGTTGTCTTCTGTCATCTACTTTATCAATCACTTCCACACTGGAAATGGTGGAATAACCATGGATCAGTTTCAAACGACTGGCACCCAGTTCCAACCCAAACGATTTCTGATCTCTGGGTTTTTGTTCCAAACGGGCAGCCATCTCACGACCCACCCCATTGTCATCAATTAAAATAGAAATACTCTCCATACTTTCCGGTTTTACTTTAATGCTGATCAGCTTTTCACCGTCCTTATGAAGAAGTCCGTGCCAGATGGCATTTTCAACATAGGGCTGCAAAAGCAGCGAGGGTATTAAAATATTCCCAGGGTTCAGGGTAGGATCCACTTCGATATAGTACGAGAACTGATTATTGAAGCGCATTCCTTCGATCCCCATATACAATTCAATCGTATTCAGTTCTTCTTTCAAACTTATATAGGGCGTGGAAGAGTTATTGAGAATATTACGCACCAGTTGAGAAAATTTGACGAGATAACGTGAAGCCATTTTGAAATCATTCTTGAGAATATAACTGTTAATGGAATTAAGCGAATTAAACAGAAAATGTGGATTGATCTGTGCCCGCAAGGCTTTCATTTCTACTTCAGCCATTTCCTGCATATGCCTGATTTTAAGTTCGGCTTTCTCATGTAACTCTTTCTTCCGGTAGGTATACCACAAGTACAAAAAACCAAGAATGCTGGCTATGAGAAGGGTTATGAACCAGGCAGTACGGTAAAAGGGAATGGCAATATGAATGCCTAAGGAGGTAAAGTTTGAATTCCAGATTCCATCGTAATTACAGGCCCGTACCTGAAATTCATAATCACCAGATGGAAGATTGGTATACGAAACATAATTTCTTTTGCCGGCCTGTATCCATTCTTTATCGTACCCGATTAAACGATACTGGTATTGAATTTTATCGGCCACCGGAAATCCAATTGCAGAAAATGTAATGGAAAACGAATTCTCAAAGGGCTTGAGATAAATAGTACGCAAATACGAAATCAAAGTATCCTTTCTCCATTCATTTTCAAATACTTTAAATACATCAATATATACGTCGGGGACTACCGGACTGTTCT
>CAYWKR010000186.1:0-4979 GCA_964458785.1 uncultured Bifidobacterium sp.
CCTGGCGGGATTCCTCTATACAACTACTGGCACATAAAAAACGAAGTACAGTTCCTGCATCTTCACAATCCAGCACCACCTGATTTTTCGCTTCATTTAATTGATCTAATAGCCTTTTCAATAACACGGTGTCATTGGCTTCCGATAAATTGAAGATGGGTTTATCGGAACCCGCCAGATACCTGATGAGTAATAAGCGATTGCTGATACTTTTTGAGGAAGGCAAATGAACCGTTCCGTTTAAAGACCTTTGATCGAATCGCAGCGTCATGCATCAAACAGTTTTTGCAGACTTTCTTTCTGAACCTGGAATCCCCAGGCACAGTCGCCGGCGCTTCGTAATAAACTCATTCGTATACCATCCTTATTTTTTTTGTCATGTACAAGATAAGGCCACAGGCTTTCGAATGAACATTCAAAATGTAATGCAGGGAAGTAGTTTTTTTTCAATGTAATCAGTTCTTCCCGGTACAGCGGATCACAATGAAGTAGTTGTTCACTGAGTTTGAGTTCCCATTCCATACCCAGCATAATGGCTTCTCCATGCAGTAAGGGGTTGGGCGTATTCATCGAACAGCTTTCAATCGCATGACCCAGGCTATGACCAAAATTCAATTGTTGCCGTATGCCCTGATCAGTAGGGTCTTGTTGCGTGCACGATAATTTAAATTCGTAGGCCTGCTGTATAGAGGCCAATTGGTAAAATTCGTTTTCTGTTTTTTGTTGAACATGCTGAAAAGCCAGTGGACTATCCAACAGGGCATGTTTGAATACTTCGGCCAGCCCGCTTCGTTTTTCCCGCAAGGGTAAGGTGGATAAAAAGACCGGATTAATATAAGTAGCCGTAGCGTTGGACAGGATTCCCAGTTCATTTTTTACCTGTAGAAAATCAATACCCGTTTTTCCGCCAAATGCCGCATCACACATGGCCAGCAGGGTGGTAGGTATATTCAGAAAGGGAATACCCCGTTTAAAAACACTGGCAACAAACCCACCAAGATCACTAATCATACCGCCTCCCAGATTGATCAGAATACTATTCCGGGAAACTTCCCACTGATGCAATTGTTCCCAAACCGTAAGGGTTTGCTGAATATTTTTATTTTCTTCACCAGCCGGAATACAAATGACCGGAGCAGAAGTCCATGCGGGAAAAAGCGAATACAGGGCCTGTAAACAATGGTGTTTTGTATTCGAATCGCAAAGAATGTATTTGGAATGCACTCCCAGTGTGGTGAAATAGTGTTCGAGTTCGTTCTCGTGACCGGCTTTGAACACAGGATTCATAGTGTAACTAAAGAATTTGCTGAAAAGGCCATCGGTTTTTCACTAAACCAGGCCTTCACCAGTTGCCATGTTTCACCAAACAAATCCGAAAGGCGGTATGCTTCCAGTTGGGCTGCATCTTCCCACCAGCTATAAGTATAAAAAACAGCAGGGTGGTTCTGGTCCTCCCATAATTCCAGATGCAGGCATCCCGGAAAATGACGAATCCGTTCTTTTCGTTCCTGAAATAATTCAAGAAACTGCTGGCGATATTCGCTATGAAAATGAAGCCGGACTACCCGTATCATTCAAAAAATATTTTAACGGTCTGATAAAACAAACTACGGTCGCTGCTTTCGCTAAAACCAAACAATCGGGCAGCACTACCTTTATTCACGGCTATTTCAAGAAAACCGGCTGAATTGAAACGACACAATTTTTCACCAGGGTCCACATCATGGTATTGTGTACTGATACAATCCAATTCTTCATCGCGCATAAAATGAATACGAAAGCTTCGTCCCTTGCGGGCCTCTTCAAATTCATGAAAACGAAGATTCAGAATCACATTCCCTACATGATCGATCAACAGCACAGGGGCTTCAATGGAATCGTTTTGCAGCAAAGCTGATTTAGGTTTACGTACTACAATCTGCTGAACATCGGCGGCAAGTAAATCGGGTTTCTGCCGCTGATTCAATTGCAGCAACACGTGAAGATATTGCTCACATACCTGTACATGATGATCTTCTTTTTTCAGGGCAGGCAGGTGGAATAATTTAACCGGCTGATCATCGAAAAGAAGGGTCATAAACCCATTGTCGGGACAAAAAATATGTTGCTGATTTTCGTATGCATATAAAAGACGGCCTTCCGGATTTGCATGAAGATCGCAAAAAATAAAATGAAAACTATTGGAAGGGAACTGATGATACGCTGCTCTGAAATGATAGGCCGATTGTTGCAGGTTAAAGCCGTTAAAGCGGTGATTCAGATCTACCAGAGTAGCCTGAGGCAGGCTGCGGTATATACTTCCTTTTACCCGGGCTAATGCATGACTATCGAAGCCAAAATCAGAAGTGAGGGTTATCAGGGGCATGGAGGCAAATGTAGAAAAGAATTGTCGTGAAAGGAAGTCGTAACTGTTTGGATGAACAGAATTTCACCATTACATTTGATAGCCCGATGAAAAGTTCATGGTTTAAAGCTGTATGTTATGCAATCCTGAGTGTTGTGGTTTTTCTATGGGTATTACCGGCTTTTACAACGTTTCGTATTCAGATCCATCAATACCTGATGCGGGAGAATCTGCAGGAAACATATCTTCCTGAACAATTAATTTATTCTTCCACCGAATGGCAAAAGATCAACCCATCCGAAAAAGACGAAATAAGCATAAACGGTAAAATGTTTGATGTGGGTTCAGTGCTTCATAAGGGTGATCAGGTTTATATCCGAGGTTGTTTCGATGAAGCGGAAGATGAATTGATTTCTGGCGTTTTACGTTATTTTTTAAAGGAACCATTCAAACATGCAGGATTTTCATTGATGGCTTTTGCTTTCCTTTTCTTTGAGGATATGCGGGTTTCCATTCCGGATACCTGCTGGATGCCATCACTGCCTTCGAAACCCAGGATGTATTATTTGCTTGTACCTGGAATGGAAATCCAGTTTCCGCAGGAGCATCCACCCTGTTAGGTCAAAATCGCTATTGATTTGGTTTATCCGGTGAAGCATTCACTTCATCGGCGTTATTTTTTTACGTATTAAAAATTTTTATGAAAATATACCTGAGTATAATACTTAGTCTTTTCCTGTATACGCCATGCCTGGTGGCACAGGATGTTAAACATTGCGGATCGCATCAAATGGAAGCTGCAGTTCGTCAATTATTACCGGACCAGATTCCATTAATTCTTCAAAACGAAGCACTTCTGAATGATGCAACACCTTCAAAATCAAGAGGGGATAAATACATCATCCCAATAGTTTTCCATATCATTCACAATTATGGTCCGGAAAATATCACCGACGAACAGATTCATGATGCAGTTCGTATTCTGAATGAGGATTACCAGAAAAAGAACCCGGATACTGCGTCAGTTATTCCTTTATTTCAACCCATAATCGGGAATTGCAATTTCGAATTTCGCTTAGCCAGTAAAGATCCACAGGGGAACTGTACCACCGGAATCGATCGTATTGCTTCATACAAAACGTATCAGGCCGATGATCAGTCGAAACTGAACAGCTGGAATCCGGCATACTATCTGAACATTTGGGTAGTGAATACCATAGGAAAGGAGGGTGTGGCCGGTTATGCCTATAAACCAGCTACAGCCGGAATTATCTTCTACTACGATGGGGTTCTCATTCTGCATGATTATGTGGGGAGTATTGGTACCAGTTCGCCGATCAATTCACGATCGCTAACCCATGAAATCGGACATTGTTTGAATCTGGATCATACCTGGGGCGCAACAAATAATCCAACAGTCGCCTGTGGTGATGATAATGTACTGGATACTCCTCCCACAAAGGGACATACGCAATGTAAACTCGATGACTCGGTATGCACACCCGGTGTAATCGAGAACGTACAGAATTACATGGAATATGCTTTTTGTTCAAAAATGTTTACAGAGGGACAGAAGGACCGAATGATTATTACCCTGAAAAACAGTGTTGCCCAACGTAAAACACTGGTCTCTGCTTTGGCTCACTATTGGAGTGGGGTACTGGATGGACCTAAGGACTGTGCAGCCATCCCTGATTTTAACGTGAATCGTTTTTTTACCTGCCCCGGGAATAGCATAACATATAAAAACTATAGCTTTAACGATACACTGCCTCAAGCGGATTGGCAATTCGGATCCGATGCAACACCTTCCAGTTCCAATACCACCGGTTCGGTAGCTGTAAGTTATTCCCAGCCAGGCTGGAAGGAAGTGGAATTAACGGCCACTTCGAATGCAGGTAGTAATACCCTAAAACGGAAAGAGTATATCTACGTTACCGATCCTGCTCAAAAATTGTATCCCGGTTATGTGAATTATTTCGAAGACACATCGGTTTATGCTTCATGGCCAATATTCAATTATTCGGGGAACGATTTTCAATGGGGGTATTATACCGGCTCTGGTGCGTATTCTGGTTGGCATTCGCTTTATTACAATGGTTGTAATACCAGAAAGTTTCCTCAGAACAGAACCTTATCACCTGGTTCCGACTGGGATGATATTATTTCTCCGGCCTATGATCTGAGTTCGCTTAGTGCGGGTTCGGCATACGTCAATTTTTTTGTCACAGGAGCTACACGTGGAGCCATCATTACCGATATGCAGGATACATTATATCTCTATTATTCCACCAATTGCGGGAGTACCTGGACCAAACTGAAAACGTTCCAGAATACTACGCTGTACAATGGAAGCTACAGTGCACCCTTTTACCCGGATGCATTAACTCCATGGAAAACTTGTTCGGTACCCATTACTGCAGGTGCAATCAGTAATCAAACGTATTTCAAATTGCGCTATAAGCCTGTTGATTTATCGAACAATATCTTCCTCGATAATTTCGAGGTGAACAGTACACCGGCTATGACCAGAGACGAGAAGATGAGCGGGTATAGTGCAGAACTCATTCCCAATCCGGCTCACTCGGCACTCAAGGCAGAAATTAATTCTACCGAAAGCGGTTCTTTAGTCATC
>CAYWKR010000187.1:0-4956 GCA_964458785.1 uncultured Bifidobacterium sp.
AACCACATTCCAACAAAAATTGTACCGCCATCGGTTATTTACGACATCGATACACTGCTTGCCGCACCTTCGGGTCCTTCCAACCCCGGTATGCATGCTACCGATCCTGGTGATGATGGTTCCGGTTCACATGCTACAGGACAAACCACTACTTCCACGTCGGTCATAGATTTTCCGGCAGACAATACCTTGTATTCTGATGCCGATGTACAACAACTGCCTGAATTCCCGGGGGGCGAAGAAGCACTGGAATCGTTCCTCAGTACAAATATTCATTACCCGCGCCAAGCCGTTGACCGGGATGTGGAAGGAAAGGTAGTGGTTCAGTTTGTGGTGGACAAAGACGGTTCCATTGAATCGATGCAGGTTGTTCGGTCACTGGGGTACGGCTGCGATGATGAAGCACTCCGCGTACTTGCCAAAATGCCTGCATGGAAGGCGGCCAAACAAAACGGACACCCGGTGAAGGTGAGTCTGACCCTGCCTGTACAATTTGTGTTGGAAAGGCAATAGGCCTTACATCATCTTGCGGATCAGGTCTTCGATTTTCAGTCCTTCGGCTTCTGCCTTATAATTACGAACTACCCGGTGACGAAGAATGGGAAGAGCAACTGCTTTTACATCTTCTATATCCGGACTAAACTTACCATGCAATAAGGCATAACACTTGGCACCTAAAATCAGGTTTTGTGATGCCCTTGGCCCGGCTCCCCATGAAATATAATTTCTGGCCAGTTCTGAACCCTGCTCATTCGGGCGGGTTTTGTGAACCAGGGAAACCGCATATTCCAGCACATTATCAGGCACTGGTACCCGACGAACGAGATGCTGAAAATACAGAATTTCTTCAGCCCCCATTACTTTAGGTAAATCTACATTCCGATCGGAGGTAGTATTTTTCACCACACTTAATTCGTCCTGGAACGAGGGATAATCGAGCCAGATATTGAACATAAAACGGTCGAGCTGTGCTTCCGGTAAGGGATAGGTACCTTCCTGTTCAATGGGGTTTTGAGTAGCTAACACAAAAAAGGGCGCCGGCAGTTTGTGATCCTGTCCGCTGATGGTTACTGTACGCTCCTGCATGGCTTCGAGAAGGGCAGCCTGTGTTTTTGGAGGGGTACGGTTAATTTCATCGGCCAGAATAATATTCGAAAACAACGGCCCTTTGATAAATTTAAAATTGCGGTGTTCATCCAGAATTTCAGCACCGGTAATATCACTGGGCATCAGATCCGGTGTAAACTGAATCCGTTTGAAATCCAGATCCAGAACACGGGCAATAGTACTCACTAAAAGGGTTTTGGCCAGTCCGGGCACACCCACCAATAAACTATGTCCGTTACACAGGATGGAAATAATCACCCCATCAACCACTTCGTGCTGACCGATGATAATCTGACCGATGGCACTTTTCAGTTCGGAAAATTTTTTCTGCAGGGCTTTGGCGGCTTCTACGTCTGAGCTGTACATATGGCTATAGGATTCTTACGTTAATGGGTATTATGATTTAATCGTTCGGAAGCTTTCAACCACTTCTGAACATTTATGCAATCGCGATAATCGGGATCCACCATGATGTAAAAACCTGAAATATGTTCTTCAAGCCAATCCATCAGAAACTGGTTTTGTTTCTCGGCAAATGCTACCTGCATGATCTTGTGATAATCGTCTTTCAAATTAGCCTTATGGGGTTCCGTACGGCTTTTAAGGTAAAGTATACGTACCAGTTTATCGCCGGTACGGGAATCGGTATATTCCTGCGGCTGTGAATAGGCTCCAACCTGTAAATCGTTGATAACCATAGCCATGGCCGGGTCGAGATCTTCATTCAACAACGAAGAGGAACCGGTTTGCGGATTGGTGATCATACCCCCGCTTAATTTTGAACTCTCGTCGTCGGAATATTTCGCTACCGCGGAGGTGAAGGGTAATTTTCCTGAAATCAATTCAGCACGAACACTGTCGGCTTTTAATAAGGACAGCTTAATCATGTCGGCTGTAATCAATGGCTTTACCAGAATATGACGAAGCTTTGCCTTCTCCCCCTGACGATGCATCATTTGAACGATATGTAAACCGTACGACGTTTTCACCACCGGAGAAATTTCTCCGTTTTGTAATCGAAAAGCGGCTGAAGCAAATTCAGGTACCAGATCTTCCCGTCCCATGATACCCAAATCGCCTCCATTGTCTCGGCTTCCCGGATCGTCACTGTATACACCAGCCATGACTTCAAACGTCGATTTCCCGGTCACAATTTCGTTGCGGATGCGCTCAAGTTTAGCACGGGCCGAATCTTCCACCTCCTGATTCACCTGTGGATGAAATACAATTTGTCCGATTTCCAGTGTACTGGGATAAAAAGGCAAACTATCGGCCGGTATTTTATTATAGAACGCCTTAACCTCTTGCGGGGTAATTTTTACTCCGGCCATCAGTTGTTGCTGCATCTTTTGAAACTGAAGCTGCTCGCGGTATACGGTCCGGTTTTCATCCTTGATCTGGTATACACTTTTGCCTGCTATCTCTTCCAGCTTTTCTTCTGAGCCATACTGACTGATAAAATACCGAATCCGGTTATCAAGAGCCCCTTCTACTTCTTCATCGCTGACCATTACACTGTCACGATCGGCCTGCTCGGTCAGCATTTTCTGACTCATGGCGTTTTCAAGAATAGCACAACGCAGCGAATCTTCATTCACTTCACCTCCAGCCTGCATTTCAGCAATGGCCGATTCCAGTTCCGACTTCAAAATAATTTTGTCGCCTACAATGGCGGCTACCTTATCGAGATTTTCTTTCTGGGCCTGAACCGAGAGTACAGACAACAATAAAAACACAAATCCCCCTAAGCCCTTGATTATCTTCATAAAGGCCGCAATTTACATACAATTGGTTTCATACATCCCACCCCCTGTTTTTTAACAAAGATTTTCGGCCCGTCCTTTTGTTTGCAGAACAGGAAGGCGTCGGGTAGCTTTGTGCCTGTTATGACCGAAGCAGTGCATGGTTCCGAAGCGTATTTCTTTTCAGAAGAAGAGCAGGCTATTTTGAAGCAAATGCAGACTTCGGGCGAAGATGACATTTACCGTTTGATGAACCGACGTGATGTAGCCAGACCCAGCCTGCTGATACATCAGCTGATTGGTCGTAAAAAGCTAAAGGACAAACTTCCTTTTCTACAGCATGTTCCTGACTATTATTTACCGGATTCGATTCATACTGAACAATGTTCATCGGAATACAGTGCCCGTTACAAGGCATCGCTTTTTCAGGGCGGATTGTTTATCGATCTGAGTGCAGGTATGGGAATCGATGCCACTTTTCTTTCCGGTTCATTTCGTTCCGGCATATTGGTTGAACCTAACAGGACCCTGGCTGGCATTACCTCTCATAATCTGTATATCATGCATCGCACCAATCTGGCGATGGCTGCCGGTATGGGGGCGGAAGAATTTCTGAATACCTTTCATGAACCTGCCGACCTGATTTATATTGATCCATCGAGAAGGGCGAAAGATGGAAAAAAAACACATGCGCTGAGCGATTGCGAGCCGGATGTTCTCCGACTTCTGCCTTCACTCTTCCGCAGCTCCGGCCAGATTCTGATTAAAACCTCTCCTTTACTGGATATTCGAAAAACCATACTTGATCTGGGCCCGGTAAAAAAAGTACATGTACTTGGAACGGGATCTGAATGTCGTGAACTTTTATTTGAATTGCAGGAAGCGTATACTCAACCCGCTACGATTGCGGTGGTGTTTACCGATCAAAGTCTGACCCCTGTATTACAATTCACCTTACAGGAAGAAGAGGAAGCGCCGGTAATCTATAGTCCTCCTCAGAATTTCCTGTACGAACCGCATCCAGCTGTGATGAAGGCGGGCAGTTTTCAGCTTTTGTCGAAACTTTTTGGTGTGCAGAAACTTCACGGGAATACCCATCTGTATACTTCGGCCCTTCATTGTCAGCACTTCCCCGGAAGACAGTTTCAGATTCTGGCTTCCTGCCGGGCCGACCGTCGTTCATTGCAACAACTGATTCCCGATCTGAAAGCCCATCTCACAGTGCGAAATTTTCCGGCTTCAGTGCAGGAGCTGCAAAAAAAGTTAGGATTGCGGACTGGCGGAGACGATTATGTTTTTGCTTGTACACTGGCCGATGGAAGCAAATCGCTGATTCATTGCCGTAAAGTGTAAGCGTAGGTACAAGGGAAGAAAAGCCTGTACCTTTGTGCCTGTTTATGGCCACCGAAAAATACCACCAGTTACAGGAACAATACAAACAACTCGGTAACGAGAAAGAACAAATTAACTGTCTGATCGAAATTGTTATTGAAGTAAGGAGTTACGATATCGAAGAAGCCTTCCGTCTCTCCGATGAAGTGATTATGCGGTCGATACGCATCAAATACGATGAAGGATTGGCACGTGGACTCAATTTGAAAGGATCCTGCTGCTGGATGAAAGGGGAGTATAATAACGGACTCGATATTTTAAAGGAAGCCTTGTCTATTGCCCGTGAACTGAAATTCAATGCCCTGATTGCCCGTATTTATAATAACTACGGAAATATCTATCGCGACCTGGGCGATTTGTCGAATGCATCGAAATACTATCAATGGGCACTCGAGATTAATGAAGAGTTGCAAGACGAATTAGCACAATCGTCGATCATGATTAATATTTCGAATATCCACTTCGATTTATACGATTACGATAATGCACTGGAATATGCCAAGCGTTGTTTGGAAATATTTTTAAAATACGACGACCGCGCCCGGCTCATCGGGGTGTATCATACCCTGGGAAATATTTACTTTAAGAAAGAAGATTTCGATAACGCACTGATTAATTTCAAAAACAGTCTGAAACTAACCGAACCCAACGCCGTGGGCCATATGCTGGCCAACAGTGGTATTGGTAAAGTATATTACAAACTGAAGAATTACGA
>CAYWKR010000188.1:0-4950 GCA_964458785.1 uncultured Bifidobacterium sp.
GGACGACCATCGGGTAAACGGTATCCCACTTTCCCATTTTCGTAATAACGCACCGGAGTCTGTGCATGAGAGAGAACAGAACAAAAACAACACAGTATCCACAGCAGAAAAAAGGTGTTTTTCATCGCATAGTATTTTGATGCTTTAAAGTTAATCGAAAACAATAGGCTGTTCAATTTTTTTATCGGAGAACGAAGCCGCTTTCCTGCTTGAATAATTTGAACATTGACGAAATGTAACCTATTTTTGTTCGATATATTTTGCAATATGGCATGGCCTCTTTTAGAGATACAAAGCACCCCCTTTAATTATTTTCCGGTACTGATACAATTGCTTGTTGCATTGGGTTTTGTGCTGGCGGTAATGGCCGTAACACACTTTCTGGGCCCTAAGCGAAAAACACTCGACAAACTCGAGAATTTTGAATGTGGGATCGACCAGGAAGGGAATGCCCGTCAACCACTGGCTGTAAAATATTTTCTGGTTGCCATCCTGTTTGTTTTATTCGATGTGGAAGTGATTTTTTTCTATCCCTATGCAGTAAACTTCCGTGCCCTGGGTTGGGATGGATTTATTGCTGTGGTGATGTTTGTGGCCTTCTTTATTCTTGGGTTTACTTACATCATTAAGAAGGGAGCCTTGCAATGGGAAGATTAATTTTTAATTGAACGATATAGTTTCTGCATGAGACCCGTTACACATAATACTAAAGTGAAGGTTGTTGAAGCGCCTACCGGATATACCGGCGAAGGATTTTTTGCTACCAAACTCAGCGAAGCCATTGGGCTGGCCCGAAGCAATTCAATCTGGCCTCTGCCTTTTGCTACCTCCTGCTGTGGAATCGAATTCATGGCTACTATGGCTGCCCATTACGATCTGGCCCGATTTGGTTCTGAGCGGCTGAGTTTCTCTCCCCGTCAGTGTGATCTCATTATGGTCATGGGAACAATTTCAAAAAAAATGGCCCCTGTTCTGCGTCAGGTGTATCTTCAAATGGCTGAACCCCGCTGGGTAATGGCCGTGGGTGCCTGTGCCAGCAGTGGTGGAATTTTTGATACCTACTCGGTACTGCAGGGCATTGATCAGGTGATTCCGGTGGATGTATATGTTCCGGGTTGTCCTCCACGACCTGAGGCTATTATCGATGGATTTATGCGTATTCAGGACCTGGTACGGAGCGAAGATATACGCCGAAGGGAAAGTGATCAGTATAAGGAATTATTAAACAGTTACGGAATTCAATAGGAAACGGATGATGAGTAATGAAATGGTGAAAGAGCAGTTGGTTGCACGCTTTGGCGATCAGTTGAGAAATATTAGTGAGCCATACGGTATTTTAACCTTTGAAACGGATGCCGCGATTAATCTGAAAGTGATGACCTTTTTGAAGGAAGATCCTGCACTTTCTTTCCGTTTTCTGAATGATCTCACCGTGGTTCATTATCCCGACCGGCCCGGTGAGGAATTTTGTATTGTCTATTTTCTGCAGAATATTGAATCGGGTGTACGGATACGGTTCAAAGTGTATGTTCCGGTAACCCAGCCCGATGTATTTACGGCCACCAGTTTATTCGAAACGGCCAACTGGCTGGAACGCGAAGCCTATGATTTTTTTGGAGTGAATTTTGTCGGTCATCCTAACCTGATCCGTATCATGAATGTAGACGAAATGAATTATCATCCTTTACGAAAAGAATATCCCCTGGAAGAGCAAACCCGGATCGATAAAGACGATGCCATGTTTGGTCGTATAACACATCATTGATTACATGAATCAGAAACAGAATATTCCACTGCCCGAAGGGTCTCTGGGGAAGCAAACCTCCACACTGAATCTCGGCCCCACACATCCTGCCACCCATGGGGTGTTCCAGAACATTCTGGAAATGGACGGTGAGCGTATCATCGATGCAGTTCCTACGGTAGGTTTTATTCACCGGGCTTTTGAAAAACTGGCTGAACACCGGGCATATTACCAGATTACCCCCCTGACCGACCGTCTGAATTATTGTTCTTCTCCCATTAATAATATGGGGTGGCACATGACTGTTGAAAAACTGATCGGAGCCCAGTTACCCAAACGGGTCGACTATATGCGGGTAATCGTGATGGAGCTTGCACGTATCGCCGATCATTTGGTTTGCAATTCGGTGATTGGTGTTGATACCGGTGCCTTCAGTGGCTTTGTGTATGTATTCGAATTCCGTGAACTGATTTATGAAATATTTGAAGAGATCTGTGGTTCACGACTCACTACCAATATCGGACGCATTGGAGGATTTGAACGAAACTTCAGTGATATCGTCTTCCAGAAGCTGGATCACTTTATCAAGGAATTCCCGAAAGCCATGCGCGAGTTTGAGATTCTGTTCAACCGGAACCGGATTTTTATGGAACGTACCATGGGAGTAGGGGGTATCGAAGCAGAAAGAGCCCTGAATTATGGGTTTACCGGCCCTAACCTGCGGGCTACCGGTATTGATTATGATGTACGCACTGCTCATCCCTATAGCAGCTATGAGGATTTTGAATTCACCGTTCCGGTAGGAAGTACCGGTGATGTATACGACCGCTATCTGGTACGAAATGAAGAAATATGGCAAAGCCTCAGTTTGATTAAACAGGCCTTGCAAAAAATGAAGGATCTGAATCCAACGGTCTTTCATGCTGATATACCCGAATTCTACCTGCCGGAAAAAGAGGATGTGTATACTAAAATGGAAGCACTGATCTATCATTTTAAAATTGTGATGGGTGAAACCGAAATTCCTGCCGGTGAAGTATATCATTCGGTAGAAGGAGGAAATGGAGAACTGGGCTTTTACCTGATCAGCGATGGAGGACGAACACCGTACCGCCTTCATTTTCGCCGCCCCTGTTTTATTTATTATCAGGCTTATCCCGAAATAATACGGGGCAGCATGCTCAGCGACGCGGTAATTACTATGAGTAGTTTAAACCTGATTGCCGGAGAACTGGATGCTTAATATAAACCGAAGAAAAAAAACATGATACTGTCAAACGAAATCACCCAGCGAATCGCCGAACTGGTTACGAAATATCCCGAAGGAAAACAAAAAAGTGCATTAATACCAGCCTTACATGTAGTTCAGGAAAAAGGGAATGGTTCACTGACGGTAGAACAAATGGATGAAGTTGCCCGGCTATTAAATATCAGTGCGATTGAAGTGTATGAAGTGGCTACTTTTTACACCATGTTCAATCTGAAACCGGTAGGCAAATATGTGCTGGAAGTTTGTCAAACCGGTCCCTGTATGCTCAATGGCAGCGATGAAATTATTGAATACATTCAGAAGAAATTGCAGATTAAAAGCGGAGAAACCACCCCCGATGGGTTATTTACCCTGAAACCTGCCGAATGCCTTGGAGCCTGTGGCTATGCACCCATGATGCAGTTAGGTAAAACATATAAGGAGTTTCTGACCCCGGAAAAAATTGATGCGATTCTCGATGATTGCAAAAAGGCCGCCGCCTTATTGTAATTTACATTCCTATTTGGTTAAAAGCAATCGTATTTGAGTATAAAGAAATTAGCCGGACAAACCCTTTGGTATGGTGTGCCAACCATAGTGGGAAAATTTCTGAGCTATTTTCTGAACCTTTTACTCATCTGGATTTACGAACCCGTTAATATTTCCAGTATTACCCAATTGTATGTACTGGTTCCTTTTCTGAATATCATCTTTACCTACGGACTGGAAACCAGTTTTTTCCGCTTTATACGGGAAGGCTCTTTTAAACGGGTATATGGAACCATGCTGACGTCCATCACGGTTTCTACACTGGTACTCAGTCTGCTTATGCTTCCCGTTATTCCCTATCTGACCCATCGTTTTAAAGCGGATGATCATCCCGGCTTCTTTTACTGGATGCTGACCATACTGGTGTTTGATACGTTAAGTGCTTTGCCATTTGCCCGTTTGCGTTATGAGGAAAGACCCAGAAAATTTGCCCTCATTAAGATGCTGAATGTGTCTATACATCTGGGATTGTTTGTATTTTTTATTGCGCTGTGTCCGAAGCTGTATACCTTATACCCCAATAGCCCCTTTCTCTTTTTTTATAATCCTTCCTACAACATTTCGTACTACGTGATAGCCAATATTCTGGCTTCGCTGGTTACCCTGATCCTATTGGGGAACGAACTCTTTTCATCGGAATATGTTTTTGACGGAGCACTTCTTCGCCGGATCCTGCGCTATTCCTTCCCCTTATTAATTGTAGGCTTTGGCGGTATGATCGGCGAATTATTCAGTCGCTTAACCTATACCCTGGTGGCAACGGGAACCGATGAACAGGTACGACATGAACTCGGTGTTTTTTCGGGTGTATACCGGATTGTAGTGATGGTGAATATGTTCATCTTCGCCTACCGGATGGCCGCCGAACCCTTCTTTTTCAGGCAGGCACAATCCGATAATGCACGGGAAACCTATGCACGTCTGATGAATGTATTTGTAATGGTATGTTGTACCATATTTCTGATTATTGTATTGTACCTCGATGCCTGGGAATATATTATTACCCTGAAAAGTAAAAGCTATGCCGAAGCCATTTCTATTATTCCAATTTTATCGGTGGGGGCTATTTTTCTGGGTATTTACTATAATCAAAGTGTATGGTATAAACTTTCCGACCGGAATAAACAGGGCGCCTATATAACCGTAGCCGGTGCCGCCATTACCATCGCCATGAATTTATTGCTGATTCCTGTTTTTAAATATAATGGAGCTGCCTGGGCTACCCTCACCAGTTATTTATTCATGATGGTAACCAGTTATATCATGGGACAGAAGTATTATCCGATTCCCTACGACCTGAAGAAGGTGTTCCGCATGATATCAGTGGCCCTCCTGCTTTATGGTGTTCAATACCTGCTATCGATTTTATTTTCATCAGTATCCGCCGTTATCTGTGTTAATGAAAATA
>CAYWKR010000189.1:0-4933 GCA_964458785.1 uncultured Bifidobacterium sp.
TAATGAGTTGGGCAGAATAATAAACTACAAAAAAAATATATACTATGGAACCCATGACCTTACAGGATCCGATTATTGGAGCCACCCAGGATTTCCTTCCGCTTTTAGGTACCGATTATGTTGAACTCTATGTTGGAAACGCCAAACAGGCCGCCCACTTTTATAAAACGGCTTTTGGATTTCAGACCCTGGCGTATGCGGGTCCGGAGACAGGTGTAAAAGACCGCGCCTCCTATGTGTTGGTGCAGGGGAAAATACGACTGGTGCTGACTTCACCATTAAATTCCAACCATCCTATTGCTGAACATCATAAAAAGCATGGTGATGGTGTAAAAGTATTGGCTCTATGGGTAAACGACGCCTATGATGCCTATGAACAAACCATGAAACGCGGAGCCCGTTCGTATATGGAACCACAAACGCTGAAAGACGAACAGGGCGAAATCCGTATGAGTGGTATTCATACCTATGGGGAGGTAGTGCATGTTTTTGTAGAACGGAAAAATTATCAAGGGGTATTTATGCCTGGTTATGTAGAAATAAAAAGCACCTACAACCCAAGCGAAGTGGGTTTACTGTATGTGGATCATTGTGTGGGAAATGTGGGCTGGAATCAGATGAATCCCTGGGTGAAATTCTATGAAGATGTAATGGGCTTTAAGAATATTCTGAGTTTCGATGATAAAGATATTTCTACCGAATACAGTGCCCTGATGAGTAAGGTAATGAGTAATGGCAACGGGTATGTAAAATTCCCGATCAATGAACCGGCCGAAGGAAAAAAGAAATCACAGGTAGAAGAATATCTCGATTTTTATGAAGGGGAGGGTGTTCAACATCTGGCCGTTGCAACCCATAATATCATTGATACCGTTACAAAATTACAAGAAAGGGGGGTTGAGTTCCTAAGGGTTCCTACTTCTTATTATGATGAATTACTAAGCAGGGTGGGACATATCGATGAAGATCTGGAACCCCTTAAAAATCTGGGCATTTTAGTTGACCGTGACGATGAAGGGTATCTGCTGCAGATTTTCACCAAGCCGGTAGAAGACCGGCCTACCATGTTCTTTGAAATCATTCAACGTAAAGGTGCCAAAAGTTTTGGGAAAGGAAACTTTAAAGCTTTATTCGAAGCACTGGAACTGGAACAGGCCGCCAGAGGTAATTTGTAAGCCATGGACCCACTGAACTATAGCGGCAGTGACTTGTTGCCCTCCCAGTCTCCTACTCCGGAGGAAAAGAATATGGCTTTGCTTTCGCATATCCTGACACTTGCCGGTGGTTTTCTGTTTATGTTGGGTGGTTTTATTCCTCCGCTGATTATTTATATCCTGAAAAAAGATGAGTCGGAATTTATTGCCGACCATGCCAAAGAATCCCTGAATTTTCAGATTACGATGGCTATCGGTTTTGTTATCAGTTTTATTCTGATGATTATTTTTATCGGGGTAATCCTGTTAGGCATACTCGCACTCATTGATCTCATATTGATAATCATCGCAACGGTTAAGGCCAGTGAAGGAAAAAGGTATCGCTATCCCTTCAATCTCCGGCTGATTCAATAATTTGATAGTCTTGTTTCTGAACTAAAATTACATCCCCTTCAGTTCAGCCACCAGATCCTGCAATACTTTCTTGGCATCGCCAAACAACATGGATGTTTTAGGTTGGAAGAACAGGGCATTTTCGATACCGGCATAACCCGGTTTCATACTGCGCTTGTTCACTATCACATGGGTTGCATTTTCCACTTCCAGAATAGGCATACCATAAATAGGACTGGCCGGATCGTTTTTCGCTGCCGGATTCACCACATCGTTTGCGCCTAGTATTAATACCACATCCGTATTCGCAAATTCAGGATTAATCTCTTCCATTTCCAGTAATTTATCGTACGGCACATCGGCTTCGGCCAGCAATACATTCATATGGCCAGGCATACGACCCGCCACCGGATGAATGGCATATTTCACATCCACATCTTTTTCTTCAAGTACCTTTTCCAGTTCATGACAGATATGCTGGGCCTGAGCAACGGCCAATCCGTAACCCGGTACTATGACCACCCGTTTTGAATACGCCATTAAAACGGCGGTATCACTCAATGAAATTTCCTTGTATGCTCCTCCCGTTTCGGTGCTTCCACCTCCCGCTTTATTTCCTCCAAAAGCACCTACAATTACATTTACAAGCGAGCGGTTCATGGCATTACACATCAGGATGGTTAGAATGGTTCCGGCACTTCCTACCAGAATACCACCGGTTAACATCACCGGATTATTATATAAGAAACCACCACAGGCTGCGGCAACCCCGGTAAAGGAATTAAGCAATGAGATTACAACCGGCATATCAGCCCCCCCGATAGGCATCACAAACAAAACACCATACAAAGCTGAAACACCGAGTAGGGCATAAAACATAAGCATAGGGTCGCCACCTACGCCCATCAGCAAGAGCACAAGCAATACCACCAATAAAAGCATGAGACCCATATTCACCACCTGCTGTCCCGGCAAGGTGCGGTCGTTGATATTTCCATTCAGTTTTCCGAAAGCGATCATGGAACCAAAAAACGATACCGTTCCGATGACTAATCCCAGTAAGATGGTAAGTGCTTTCAATTCTTCACCGGCCAAACCGGTAGTATGCATCAGGTGCTTAAATTCAACAATGGAAATAATAGCGGCGCAGGCACCCCCCATTCCATTAAATAAACTCACCATCTGAGGCATGGCAGTCATCTGTACTTTTTTGGCCGCCATCGTTCCAATCACGGAACCGATTACCAGTCCGAGAAATATCCAGATCAGGTTACCTAAATGCTGGCCTTCCTTGTTGGTATATAAAAATATGGTGGCCAGAATGGCAATAGTCATACCTACGGCTGCATAGGCATTTCCCTTTCGGGCTGTATCGGGATGCGAAAGCATTTTCAGGCCCACAATGAAGGAGATACTTCCCAACAGGTAACTGAATAATAAAAGTCCGTTGTTCATAATCTTGAAGAATTTCGTTTAATGAAAGGCCGGGCCTTATTTCTTTTTCTTTTTAAACATTTCGAGCATGCGGTCGGTAACTACAAACCCACCTACCACATTCAGCGTTCCGAGAATCACGGCCAGAAAACCCAGTACCAGCGCCAGGTAATTTTCCGGATCGGCTTCACCCATTACGATAATGGCACCGATAATAACTACCCCGTGAATGGCATTGGCTCCACTCATTAAGGGCGTATGCAATACGGACGGCACGCGGGAAATGACTTCGATTCCAAGGAATACCGAGAGTATCACAATGGTGATCATGTTATAATTCTCGCTGAAAAACTGTATGATTGTTTCCATGATTTAGTATGCTTTTTAAATTATGCGAGTAATTGGACAACCCGTTCGTTGGTTACGCTTCCCTGATGAACTATACAGGTACCCTTCACCAGGTCGTCGTCAAAATTCAGATTCAGCTGACCTTCATTACCGATAATCAGTTTGAGGAAGTTCAGAATATTTTTACCATATACTTTACTGGCATCCGAAGGTTGTAATGAAGCCAGATTGGAATTCCCGATAATAGTTACCATATTCTCTACCACCGTTTCATTATTCCGGGTCAGATCTGTATTTCCTCCGGTGGCGGAAGCCAGATCGATAATCACCGAACCGGCGCGCATCGAGGCAATCATCTCTTTGGTAATCAGAATCGGTGCCTTACGACCCGGTATCTGTGCTGTAGTAATAATGATATCGGCTTTTGCAGCACTTTCTGCAATGCGTTGCTTTTGACGGTTTTGAAACTCTTCACTTTGTTCTACGGCATACCCTCCGGCTTTACTTGCATCGGCCGCACCTTCCACTTCAACAAACTTGGCGCCAAGACTCATCACTTCTTCTTTTACTGCCGGACGGGTATCGAACACTTCTACTATGGCACCCAAACGACGCGCTGTGGCAATAGCCTGTAATCCGGCTACCCCGGCGCCCAGAATCAGCATTTTGGCCGGAGCAATACTTCCTGCAGCGGTCATGAACATAGGGAAGTACCGGCTGTATTGTGTAGCCGCCAGTAAAACAGCCTTGTAACCGGCAATATTGGCCTGTGAACTTAATACATCCATGGCCTGTGCCCGGGTGGTGCGGGGAATGGTATCCATACTAAAAATGGTATAGCCTTTGGTCGCCCATTCCTTCATTTGCTGAAAATGAAAAAGGGGCTGATACACCCCAATACATACTGCACCCGAACGAAGCGTATCCGTTGCCTGAACCGGATGTATGGATAGCAACAAATCGGCACGGGAACAAATTTCCTGCCGTTCGGCTATCCGGGCCCCCTGCTGTACATAGGCTTCATCGGTGGCAAAAGCTCTGAGCCCGGCTCCTTTTTCCACCAGTACTTCTGTGTTCAATTTAACCAGGTTGGCTACAGTTTCGGGAAGGGCAGACACCCTGTTTTCGAAATCCGGTTCCATTAAAATTCCAATGATCATGCCATTTGATTTGGGCGCTAACTTACTATATTAATCTCATATGTGAAAACCATGAAACTTCCATGACATACCACCGCATTCATTCTGCGTTCAGGATTCAGAACATCACAGAAACTATGGCTGAAATTTTATTTTATCAAACCCCTTTATTGACATGGAAAATAAAATCAAAGCGCAAAAAGAATGGCTGGATTTGCTGTTCGAAAAAAGAAACAAGATGTACGGAGCCTATGAACTTCGTTTAAACTATCCGCGAAGGGCACGTAAAGCCTTGTTCTGGGTAGTGGGCAGTGCCCTGCTGTTATGTTCTGTTCCATTATTTGCTTCCCTCTTCCCGGAAAAAAATCCTGGACACTATGACCACCCGATGATCGATTCCTTCCAGATCATCGAAGTGGATCTGACTAAAAAGCCCCCGGAAACACAGCCTTCCCACGCATCGAA
>CAYWKR010000190.1:0-4925 GCA_964458785.1 uncultured Bifidobacterium sp.
TAGAAAAATGGCCCTGGCTGAAAAATCAATTGTCGGTAAAGAACGATACGACTTATGTCATCAATTTTTGGGCTACCTGGTGCCTGCCCTGTACTGAAGAATTACCGGTTTTTGAAACGATGTATCAGCGGTATCAGGGACAAAAAGTAAAAATCATTTTAGTAAGCCTCGATTTTATTAAAAAACTGGAAATCACAGTTCAGCCTTATTTACAGAAAATGAACTACCATGCCGAAACGGTTTTGCTGAACGAACCGGATTACAATTCCTGGATCCCGTTGGTGAATAAAAAATGGGAAGGCAGTATTCCTGCTACCATAGTCTTCAATCAGGAACATCATTATTACCAGTTCATCGAAAAATCTGTAGATGAAAAAGAACTGGATCACTACATTCAACAATCATTATCGTTATGAAAAAAAATCTTCTTCTCTTCGTTTTCCTTCTGTTTTCAGGTCTCTGCACCATGAAGGCACAATCGGGATATTCGGTATACAGTACAGTAACCGATTTCAGTTTAAAAAACCTTAAAGGCCAGTATGTGAGTCTGAAGGATTTTAAAAAAGTGCAGGGCATTATTCTCATCTTCACCTGCAATCATTGTCCGTTCAGCAAAGCTTACGAAGACCGGATTATTGCCTTACATCATAAATATGCTCCCAAAGGGTATCCGGTGCTTGCTATCAATCCGAATGATGCAAAAGCTTATCCGGAAGACTCGTATGAAAATATGATTGTACGGGCCAGAGAAAAGAAGTTTCCGTTTGAATACCTCTACGATGAAAGTCAGGAGATCGCCCGTAGGTTTGGAGCGGTAAAAACACCCCATGTATTTTTATTGGGAAAAGTTGGGAATGACTTTGTGGTACGGTATATAGGTGCCATCGACGATAATACCGACGAACCGGAATTAGTTAAAGTCCGTTACGTGGAACAAGCCATTGAGGAAATCGGAAAAGGACAGGAACTTACCTTCCCGTCTACCAAAGCGATTGGCTGTGGTATCAAATGGAAAAAACAATAATTCAATACAGGGGATTTCCCCGCTGGCATTACTGAACCACGCCTACCAGGTCGATGTCGAATATTAAGGTACTGTTGGCCGGTATGCCGCTTTGGGCATAGCTACCATAACCCAGACTCGGTGGAATATAAAGGGTAATTTGTCCACCTTTCTGAATCAAAGGCAATCCTTTTTGCCACCCCACAATCAGGTTCTGCAAAGGAAACGATACATTGCTGGTACTTTGATCAAACACCGACCCGTTTAACAAAGTGCCTTTGTATTTTACCGTAACACTGGAACACAGGTTCGGGCGGGTACCACTTCCTGCATTACCGATTACGTAAAAGAATCCACTGGGTGCTTGTGTGGCTGTAATTCCTTTTGAATTCAGATAATTCTCAATCACATGAATTTCGCTGGTATCCGCCGTTTTAGTTGATTCCTGTAAATCGCACTTGTTTTTATTGCACGAGGTCTGTGGTAACACAAAGAACAAGGTACACAGCCAAAGGAGGAAGATGCTTCTCATCGGATAAAAGTAAAACGGAGCCCAGGCATAACAAAAAAAAACACCGGAAAACCGGTGCTTCAATTATAGTTAGAATGAATTATTTCCCGGCAAGGAAATCAGTCACCTTGTCTTTATGAACAATATTCTCTTTAAAAGAATAAGCTCCGGTTTTCGGACTACGAACGGCACGAATTACTTTCGTCCAGTTTTTCTCTTCAGCAGAAGCCTTTAAATCTTTTTTCTGTGCGGTTTTTGCTGCTTTTGCCATGATGTATTATTTGATTTCTTTATGAACAGTATAACGCTTCAAAATCGGGTTGAATTTTTTCAACTCAATTCGTTCAGGCGTATTTTTTTTATTCTTGGTAGTGATGTAACGGCTGGTACCCGGCATATTGGAATCTTTATGCTCGGTGCATTCTAAAATAACCTGTACCCTGTTTCCTTTCTTGGCCATGATGCTTGAGATTTAAGAGAATTAGATTTTTGAACCGGCCGCCCGCATTTCTTTTACCACGTTATACAATCCGCGTTTGTTAATGGTGCGCATCGCATCAGCGGTCAGTTTTAATGTAATCCACTTATCCTCTTCAGCCAGGAAGTAGCGCTTCGACTGCAGATTAGGCATAAAACGGCGGATGCTCTTCTTGTTCGAGAAGGATACCTTGTTCCCTTTCAAAGGTGTTTTTCCGGTAACCTGACAAATACGGGCCATTGTTCGTTCAATTTTTTGGAAGTGCGAAAGTAAACAAATAATCCTAAGTACAAAATTATCTGCGGAATTAATTTTATGCTTCGGGTTGAATTCCCCCGGGAATCCCACCGAATAGCGTGAAAATAGTAAAATACAGCCAATTTATTACCCTACTTTTGCCCCCGTTGTGGAAGAGATCAAAATGCTGAGCGAAAGGGTAGAAAAACTACTGGAACTCGAAGCTTTTCACGAGCTGGCCGAGCTGATCAATGATTTGAATATATCGGATGTAGCCGAATTAGTGAATGAAGAGCCCGAAAAAGCACTGATTTTCTTTAAACACCTTGATTTTCAGCGGGCCCTGGCCGTTTTCCGGATTATCGACCCCAGTATTCAGGAAACCCTGCTCGGAAGCCTGAATCCACATCAGGTAGTGCAGATTTTAAACGAATTACCTCCCGACGACCGGACGGCCTTGCTGGAAGAACTGCCCAGTCATACCGTAAAGGAACTGATTAAAAAACTGAAACCGGAAGAGCGTAAAATTACCCTGTCGCTGCTGGGCTACCCCGAAGAAAGTGTGGGCCGCCTGATGACACCCGATTATATTGATGTAGAGCCAAACTGGACTGTAGAACAGGTATTAACCTATATCCGCGATTACGGAAAAAGCTCGGAAACCATTGATGTGATTTATGTAACAGACGAATATGGTACCCTCCTCGATGATATCCGGATCAGGGACTTCCTGCTCGTAGACCCCCAGAAAACCAAGGTACAGGATCTGATGGATGAACGTTTTATTGCCTTGCATGTGAACGACGATCAATCCGAAACCGTAAATGTGTTCCAGATGAATAACCGGGTAGCTCTTCCGGTTGTGGACGACCGGAATGTATTACTGGGAATTGTGACTATTGACGATGTACTTTGGGTGGCTGAAGAAGAATATTCGGAAGATATTCAAAAAATTGGGGGTACAGAAGCACTGAATGAACCCTATTTAGATATTCCTTTTTTTAAACTGATTAAAAAACGGGTCGGCTGGCTGGTAGTACTCTTTCTGGGTGAAATGCTGACTGCCACCGCCATGGCCTATTTTCAGGATGAAATTTCAAAAGCCGTTGTGCTGGTGCTGTTTATTCCGCTTATTATTTCAAGTGGCGGAAATACCGGCTCTCAGGCCTCTACCCTCATTATTCAGGCTATGGCGCTGGGTGAAGTAACCCTGTACGACTGGTGGAAGGTGATGCGCAGGGAAATTCTGTCGGGATTGATTCTGGGCAGTATTTTAGGTATCATCGGGTTGCTGCGTGTAATATTCTGGAATATGGTGTTTCATAGTTATGGCCCCAATACTCTCCTGATTGGTTGTACCGTTGGTTTTTCATTACTGGGTGTGGTTTTGTGGGGAACCCTCATTGGTTCCATGTTTCCGATGTTCTTAAAACGATTGGGGGCCGATCCTGCCGTGTCCTCCGCTCCCTTTGTAGCCACGTTGATTGATGTGACCGGTCTGTTGATTTATTTTACGGTAGCCCTTGTTTTTTTAAGTGGCATTCTGCTTTAGTCAATAATTTTTAATCATGAGACCTATCCGCAATATTGGTATTCTGACTTCCGGTGGCGATTCTCCCGGTATGAATGCAGCTATACGGGCCATAGTCCGAACAGCATTGTATTACAACATTACACCCTATGGTATCTTTCGGGGCTATCAGGGTATGATTGAAGGCGATATCCGCGAACTCCATACCACCGATGTATCCAATATCATTCAGCGGGGAGGTACTATACTGAAGACTGCACGTAGCAAAGATTTTATGACCCCGGAAGGCCGTCAGAAAGCCTTCGGATCCCTGAAGAAAAATGGTATTGAAGCCCTGGTTTTGATTGGTGGCGATGGTACCATGCGTGGAGCCACTGCCTTTTACGAAACGTTTCATATTCCGGCAGTAGGGTTACCCGGAACCATTGATAATGATTTAAACGGAAGTGATTTTACGATTGGATTTGATACCGCTGTAAATACCGCCATGGAAGCGATCGACCGGATACGCGATACCGCCGAGGCCCATGACCGTGTTTTTGTGGTTGAAGTGATGGGACGTGATGCCGGATATATTGCACTCAATAGTGGGTTAGCCTGTGGTGCTGAGTATATTTTTATTCCGGAACAACGCGAAATGCTCGACGATATACTTCATTCCATTCAGCATAATCGCCGGCTGAATAAGAAAACAAATATTATTGTTGTAGCCGAAGGGGATGAATTTGGCGGGGCCGTAGAAGTGAGTAATCTGATTCGAACAAAAATGTCGGATTTGGAAACCAGAGTGAGCATTCTGGGGCATATCCAGCGCGGAGGAAATCCAAGTGGCGCCGATCGGATCCTGGCCAGCCGCCTCGGCTATGCAGCGGTGATGGCTTTACTGAATGGTCATAAACAGGAAATGCTGGGAGTGGTAAATAATGAAATTGCCTATACCCCTTTTGCCCAATGCAGCAAATCGAACCGGCCTTTACCAAGCGATCTTTTGCATATGATACAGGTGTTGGGGCAATAGGTCATGAATCGCTTTCAATAATTCCACTACATTTACGTTTTTTTTATATGAAGAGACTACTGCTGATACTGATGGTGGCATTGAACTGGGTACCGGTAGATGCCCAGGTGTATTATCGCCGTTCGGAATATGGTTTTGCATTGGGTG